>NZ_JAWJTF010000242.1:0-3256 GCF_048836525.1 Nostoc sp. CALU 546 | reverse complement strand
CGCCAATTCCACTTTTACCTGTCCACCAGCTGGAGTGTAATGCAAGGCATTAGCAATTAAATTTGTGAACAGCCGCACCAGTTGATCCCAATTGCCCACAAGGGTAAACCAATTTTCCAGTAATTCCGGGCTAATTTCCGAGGCGGGAGGATCAACTAATTCTAGAGAAAGGTCAATTTCTTTTTCAGGGACTAACAATTGTTGTTCTTCAACAACCTCCATCAGCAAAGCGTCCAGCGGACAAGGTGAAAAAGTATCTTTGCTAATACCACTATCTTGACGTGCTAAGAAGAGTAAGTCATTGACTAACTTACCCAAACGCTGCGTTAACCGTTCCACAACCTTTAACTGTTGCCGATACTGCAAAGAAGTTGTCCCTTCTACCTCTGCTAAATCTAAGTCAGCAAGGGCAACTTGCACATTAGTTTGAATCAAAGTAATGGGACTTCTAAGTTCATGTGAAGCATCAGCAGTAAATTGTTTGAGGCGTTGGTAAGATTCACCTACAGGTTCCATCGCTTTACCCGAAAGAAACCAGCCACTTGCACCTACGGAAACCACCATTAACCCAATACCTAGCGCCAAATCAAAAATTAACTGGCGACTGGGTTTAGTGACTTCAAACCAGGGATGACTAACACGCAGATATCCTAATACTTGCCGTCCCACTTCTACCCGTTGGGTGATTTGCCGCAATAACAATGGGGAGTTGGGAGTGGAGAGTAGGGAGTTAAGAGTAGGGAGTTTATTATCTTCACCTTTTTCTTTCTCTCCCTTGACTACGCGCACAGTTTCACCAGTCCGGTTGGCATGAATGGGAATATCTAGGGGTTCGGATAGCGTTGACCAAAGTAATTCACCAGTCGGACTAAACCATTCTAGGTCGATGTGGTCATCTTCTACAGCGTCGGTATTGTCACGAAAACTAGCTTCTACATTAATGCGAACTTTCTCTGCATCAGTATTAATTGGCTCAAATATGAGCGTAGACGCACAACGGCTAGTTGTGATACAACGCTCCACTATTTCCACTACATGGTTAAGGGTGTCATCAATCCGCTCAATCAGCGTACTGCGGACGTATAAATAAACGCCACTGGCAAACAGTAGTAGTAATACAGCAGTAACAGCAGTGTACCAAATTGCAAGACGGCGGCGAGTAGCCTGAAACATATTTTTCATCCACTTTTTTGACTGAATATCTTCACATTACGTGTTTATACGGTTAAAAATTAGCTCACTTTTTTAGCTGTGGTGATTTTGCTGAGGTTTAATTTTTGCTCAAGAATTACACTCTTGTTGCAGTAAATCTGCTTAATCCTATTTTATTCTTTACATCCAGGATAAAAAATCGTTCTTCTTTGGTTATCTATATCGAAGTAAATGAAACGATTGTTGAATACATTCCACCAAAACAACAAAAACATCCAAGCTTGGAAAATTAAGTCATGACTTAATTTTATCTTGAGTAATTTATTTTGATAACTGAAACAACTATTAGCCAACTTTTATCATTTGAATTAAATTTGATTTTTGAATCTACCAAAGAGCATATCCTATTGTGGAAACCTGTAAAATTTCAACTCGAAGAATTCTAAGAATCTCACTCATGAGATTTAAAAAAAATCTAAAAGTAATTGTAACGTGCTTTTTGTCTTCAACAATTTTGTTCAAAGTAATCCTGGTTCAATTTTCTGCGTTTGCCTTAGAATATAACGAGCAGAATAGTGTTGCTTTGAAAGTAGAAAATAATGCAAATGTTATTGATAAAAGTTTATCGGACTCGAATACAACAGATAATTTACTAAGCCAAACGCTGTTAAAAAAAACTTTAAAAGATGCTAACTCTCGATTACAAAAAGCCAAAAAGTTACGCAGCTTTACCATAGCTGACGTTATCCCAATTGAAGAATATAAAATAGAGCCTCCCAAGCCACCTGAGCAAGAAGAAGAAACTCAGCCGGATACAATTAAACCGTCAACTTCAAATGAAAAAAAACCCTATACAACAACACAACAAATACTAATAGAAAAACTACGTCAAGCTAAAAAGCAACAACAAGCAAATCAGAAAAAAATAATTATTGATGCTCTAACAATTAGCGCTAATAGGTATCCGTGGATTATTAACCCTACAGATAACCTTACTATTAAACCTCAGTTATTTAAACCAAATGAAGACGAAAATTATATAGATACAGATTTAAATATTAGATTTTCTGGAGACAATCAGTTTATTGATAAATTTACCTATGCTAAATTTCCCAAAGAAGACCAGTTTTACTGGGTTCTCGATAACAATAGATTAGTCATTGAGACTAAAGGTACACAAGTAGGTATTCTTGCACAAGGTAGAGCTACTGAAACTTACAGTACCCAAAATATGACGTCAACTCAAGGATTTTGGGGATTACAATATCTTGCTAGTCTACCTGTTAATTTTGATGAATTAATCGGTGAAGCTGAAATTAATGATTTTTCTATAGTTTCTATAGCAGGAGAACTAGTTAATCCTGAAGGAATACCTGCTGGGAGAGTGATCATTAATAGTGGAATCAATCCTGAAGATCCTAATGTCACAGTTCTAGAAAATATTACACCAATTATTGGTAGTGGTTCTACCTTGAGTAATGACGGTGGCGGAGCTTTATTTGACTTATTAGATGCTAGTAATACACCTCGAATTATCCAAGCTTTTCCCACTACGAATTTAAAGCCTTTACTAGATGGGGGGAATGTTAAACTCCAACTAGGCGAAATTATTCCTGATTCTGTTCTAGAAGCAACTGGTATTTTATGGGGTAATATTTTGACCGGCGAGGGTTTTGGCTTTACTGCTCCCGTCTCTTCATTACCAGGTATTAAGATTACCCAAAGAGACAAATTTGATAATTTTGATTTATTGAATATAGCAGTTAATCCTTTCTTGACACCACTTGAGAGAGATTTGTCTTATTTAAATTCTTTATCTTGGGTATCTTTCGGCAAAAGAGATCCCATATTTGAAGTGTTATCTGAGACACAAAAAACTTCTAATTGGCACAGACTATATGTTAGCTACCCTCATAACCGCAGTATTATTCAATATGATCCAGAAAAAATTAGTGCTACTTATTCTAATATCTTTTCTAGCCCAGGAATATCTATTACAGCTAATTTCAGCGAATTCAGTATTGATGGGATACAAACAGCTAATTCTACTTTAGGATTGGCATTGGGTGGAATCTTTGAATTCATTAAAATAGATAATATTAAC
>NZ_JAWJTF010000254.1:0-3092 GCF_048836525.1 Nostoc sp. CALU 546 | reverse complement strand
ATTTCTGGAGATGTGTATTAGTAAATAATTTTTATAGTACAAAAATACTATCAGGTTGCTCTCATTTAGGATTGCTATATGACAGATTTTTAGATGCTCTTTGAGTACGAATCGGTAGCACATAATGGGTAAACATTGAGATCGGCACTTGGTAACTAATTTGCTACAGCAATAGGGTATGAGTTTAACCTCAGATGATATTCCAATCTATCTTAGACGCAGTGTGGCAAGAATTGGTACAAAACAAATGCAGCTTCAATATGCAAAAACTATTGAGTTTTGTCCCATCCCAGAGGTTATTTTATGCAATTGGATGAATTAGAACTAGACTTGCCACCAGCCTTTGAAATTGGCTCAAAAGTCAAAACTCGCAAGCTGATCCGCAACGATGGCACATATCCCGGTCAAGAAATTGGGGCAACACTAGCAAAAAAGGGAGAAATTGGCTACATCGTCAGTATTGGGACCTTTTTGCAAAATTCCTATATCTATGCAGTGCATTTTATTGACAAGGGCTTTATCGTCGGTTGTCGCAAAAAAGAACTAGAACCTGTTGAGGAAATCAAATGAAAGTTATGCTGCGTCAGAATGCTGCCGGACATTTAGTAGTCTATATTGCCAAAAAAGATATTGAGGAAGAAGTGGTGAACCAAACAGAGGGATGTGAGGGTCAGATTTTTACCTTAGCAAACGGTTGGGAACTAGCAATTCCAGATTTATCAGAACCTTTACGATTACCGCAAACTATAGAGGCTAAAAGGTTGTATTAAACATAAACTGCTCCCAGCAACAACTGCCTCTTCAGTTACAGAGGTTGATACCCTTGCTGAAAACATTCTCAGCAACCCCTGTAATATAGGTGTAACTTTCTCTGGTGGCAAAACATTTTAGTAAGCATCTGCACTGGTGGACTTAGCGAGTAAGGTAAATGTGATGTCTTTTAGTGGCTTCACTCTTGGTATAAGTCACCTTAGATTGTTGAGCGATCGCTCTATTATAAATGCTGTTTACTCTGTTATTTGCGATCGCTAAAACCCCTATTGATCATCCTGACAGTTCTAGCTTGCTACCTGACGTTGATGTTCTTGATCCAGAAATGCGTTCGGCTGAAATTTGGCGATCTGCTCATCAATAATAAAAGATTTGACATATTCAATCATCATCGGTTGGAGGGAAAACAGACCTGATTTGGCATCAATCCACGATCGCCCTTGCAGTAGTTCTAAGCTTTCCAGTAGTTCTTGGGATGAAACTGAGGATGGCATCTTTGTTCGTAGCTGTGAAAAAGAAATGGGTTGACGATTAAGTACCATGCATTGAATCGTTGCTTTAGCTACATCTGATAGGTATTCAAATTCTGGATATAAATCGTTGAGAATTGTACCGAAAAGTGTAACTTTTTGTTTTAAAAATTCAGTTATACTACCATCAAATAACTTTTGAATCGTTATGGCAATGCGGTTTAGGATATGGGGATTCCCTCCATAGGATTCGATTAATCGATTCCAGTCGTCTGGCGTTCCTCTAAAGGTTCCTTTTGTTTTCAAAAGTTCTTGTATGTCTGTAACCTGTAATCCTTGGAGAGAGAATACTCGCACAGGTGTTGTCTTTCCTTCAAGCGGAGCGATCTCATGAGATTTGATCCGACTGGTTAAGATTAAGCAACTTTGATGGGTGGCTTCTCCCACTCTCCTAAATAACTCACAGTATTCCCCGCCGGTTGTGTGGTGAAGCCAGATGCAATCTCGACAGGTGATTTCTGTGGCTGCACATTCTTGGAGAACTCTGTCAGCACCATCTAAAACCAGTAAGCAACGATAACGTTGCAAATAATGAATCAGTCGTGAAATTCTGTGATTGAATGATTCTGGTAGATCAGTTTCTTTCCCATCGGATAGGACGGAGATTAAGTCTGCTAAAAGATCGTTCAGTGAAGGACCCGGAAGGAGCGATCGCCAAATCACGAACTCAAACTGATTGTGAAGTTGTTGAGCGAGCTTCATCGATAGGTAGGTTTTGCCGATACCACCTATGCCTAATAAGGTAATGAGACGGCAGGGTATTGCTTGCTCTGGGGTAGACTCAGCTAAAATCCAGTGCTTCAGGGTTCCCAGTTCTTCTGTACGTCCGTAAAAAAGGGATACATCTGGTGCTTCTCCCCAATCAATTCGATTTGGAATTTTTGTGTAGTCTTCCTGGGGGTTGATATCTGGATTGGCTAACTGATAATCATTAGGTTCTAGTTGTAGCTTGAATGCTTGGAAACAATAATTCAGGGTTTGCCGATCTACTCCGATTTCACAGGCAAATACCTTTGCTACCGTATCTGGGTCTAACCCCATGCGAAAGCCTAAAGCTTCACGGGTATAATGTTTATCAAAATTTTCATTACTTTCTGATTGAGATTTTGCATCTTGGAGTTTCTGCAATCCTTGGGGCGTTAGGATTACACCACGTCTACGGCTCCTTTGTTGGGATTTCATGGGAAATGTTGCAGGTGATAAATGTATTTTTTATGGATAGGCATGACCGTCTGTAGTACATCGGTAAGATGCACCAACAAACAGGAGATGACTGACACAAGACACAAATCAGCAGTAAATAACTTCAGCTGCCAAAGCTATAAAATTAGCTACTCAATCAAGTCTTAATTGTCAAAACTGTACCCATTCAAAAGATTTGTTCAAGAATTATTATAGGAAACACAGATATTAAGCACTATTTCAGTCTGAAAGCAGGTAAGTCTTACAAGACTGAGTGAAGCAAATTTATCCAGCTAATTTTATGTTACTTGCTTTATTCTCGCACCCACGTTAAGTAATTTTACGGGTTTGATTAAGTTGGCGATCGCCTTTCTTTTGTGTTGTATTTTCGTAATTCAGCTTTTGAATGGCGATCGCTGTTGCTGGAATTGGGAAGCGATCGGTTCTGCTGGCTACTATTCGTCTTCGCGCCGCAGGTACTCGATTTTCCTGGGGAGATGCTCTAAGAACTGACTCAGGCGGTATTGAAGGGCTGAAACTCCGACAGAAACTCCAATAATTGAATGACGGCAGTTAACTTTTCTGGGGAGATAACTGCTTAATCAGTGC
>NZ_JAWJTF010000009.1:116480-151442 GCF_048836525.1 Nostoc sp. CALU 546 | reverse complement strand
GATAAACTTACATCTTCGAGCTTGTTGTACCCAACAAAAGTCATATTTAAAGACCTAATAATCTTTGCGATTTTCTTCTAGGTTGTTGGAGTCAGGAAACCAAGTTTTTATGGCTAGGTTTCAATAAAAGTTCAGTCTTAATTCTCTTTGTGTTCTTTGAGGTTTATAACTATAATGTTGCAAAAATTATCCTTGGCTCTACTGGGAACAACTGCTGTGATCATGAGTGCAAATCCAGCTAGTGCCGTAACTCTACAAGTCAACAGTGGCCCGTTTTCTAGCTATGCTGATGCCAAAACTGTTACCTTTGACGATGGCACAGCAAATGATCCTAATGGATTTGTTACTTACTCTAATATTACTAGTAACATTGTTCAAGGTAGCGTATCTGGTCAATACGCCTCACCTTATGGAGATAACACCAAATTTCTAACAATTGCTCCAGTAGGTAGTAATGTTGCAGGCGACAGTGGTTTTGTCAATATTAACTTCAAGGAAGCTGTTAATTACTTCGGTTTTTATGCAGGTTCATTAGATGATTACAACTTTGTTGACATTTACAAAGGCGATCAGAAGTTAAAAACTTTTAGTGGTGCAGATGTGCCAACTGCTATAGCTAATGGTAGTTGGACTAGCTCTCAAGCTAATATGTTTATCAATCTTGTAGCTGATACAGGAGAAACTTTTGACCGGGTTGTGATGCGCTCAAATGGTGTTGCCTTTGAAACAGATAATCACGCCTATAGACTAGCCCAGAGCGTTCCCGAATCTAATGCGATCTTAGGTGTGTTAGCAATAGGTGCTTGTGGTATGACTTCACTCTTCAAACGCTCACGACATAAAGTGACAGTGAAAGGATAAATTTTTCCAGCGTTAGCGAGTATTTTCGAGTCGCGTCTGAATCAAATGGTTTAATACCCCCACTAAATCGAAAATTGAGTGGTCTTCTCTACGAGACGCAAGCGCGAACAATCAGTGGTGGGTCTGAATCTCCCACTCATTGATTCTGAATTCTGACTTCTTCTTTAATTGATTTTCTCTCTACTAAAAGGTTTAGATCCCCCACTTCTTCGAGAAGTCGGGGATATTTTTGTTGATAACCCATTTAGGATTGCTATATATAGTACGTTATGATGGCAAAAATTAACTGACCATCTGGAATGGGTAAAAAGTTTGCTATACAAATTTCTTTGATTTTTACTTTTGTCTTTTGTACTAGTTATCTAAATGTTCCGTACCAAAAAATTTAGTTTACCACAGCTTTTTTGTAAACTCTTTAATTTTTCCGTTTCAATTCTGGCGGTAATTACTGTTTATCGGTATCCGCTGATATCCCTGCAATTGGGGACACTTTGTAAAGAAAGATTGCAAATAATGCTTTATTAATTTACTAACTTCCTCAAAATTGATAAAGAGCGAATCAAGCCACTGCGCGGAGTCACTCACTTTTTCCTGATAATCTAATGGAAAAACGTAATCCCAGAATGATAAGCTAAACAGTGGCATAAAGTAGGATGAAATAATAAATGGGTGTTTATTCAACGACTCCTCATCTCTTACGGGCTGCTCGTGGTGAAGTAGTAGATCGTCCCCCTGTATGGATGATGCGACAAGCGGGACGATATATGAAAGCATATCGGGACTTAAGAGATAAGTATCCTTCGTTTCGCGATCGCTCGGAAATTCCAGAAGTAGCAATTGAAGTTTCCTTGCAACCGTGGAAAGCCTTCCAACCAGATGGAGTAATTTTATTTTCTGATATTGTCACCCCCTTACCTGGTTTGGGCATTGACATGGATATTGCCGAAGGTAAGGGGCCAATCATTCACTCACCCCTCCGCACTCAAGAACAAATTGATCTTCTGCATCCCTTAGAACCAGAAGCAGCTCTACCATTTATCAAGACAATTTTGCAAGCGCTACGTTCTGAAGTAGGCGATAAGTCAACAGTGTTGGGCTTTGTGGGTGCGCCGTGGACGTTAGCAGCTTATGCAGTAGAAGGAAAAGGTTCTAAAACCTATTCCATCATCAAAAACATGGCATTTTCAGATCCGACGATATTGCATCAACTGTTAGCTAAATTAGCAGATGCGATCGCGATCTATGCCCGTTACCAAATTGACTCTGGCGCTCAAGTTATCCAAATGTTCGACTCTTGGGCGGGCCAATTGAGTCCTCAAGATTATGACACCTTTGCTCTCCCCTATCAGCAGCGAGTTTTCCAGCAAGTCAAGCAAACCCACCCCGATACACCTTTGATTTTGCTAGTTAGCGGTAGTGCCGGTGTGTTGGAAAGAATGGGACAATCTGGCGCTGATATTGTCAGTGTAGACTGGGCTGTGGATATGGCAGACGCACGAGCCAGATTGGGTAAACAAATGAAAGTTCAAGGAAATCTTGACCCAGGCGTGCTATTCGGCTCTAAACAGTTTATCCGCGATCGCATTCTCGATACCGTTCGCAAAGCTGGTAATTGGGGTCATATTCTCAATCTCGGTCACGGTGTATTACCAGAAACTCCCGAAGAAAATGTCGCTTTCTTCTTTGAAACGGCGAAGGAACTTAATCTTGCAGGAGTTAAGAATTAGGATTTATGAGTTATGAGTTATGAGTCAGGAGTTATAAACTATAAAGTTATCAGTTACGAGGTGCAAAGTTATCTTTTATTCTTAACTCCTCACTTCCAACTCCTAACTTTATTAATAACTCCTGATTCGGAACTTTTAACTTTATTCTTAACTCTTTAGTTGTAACTCCTAAATTTTGAAAAATTTTCTATGAGCCAGAAGCGAATTTTAGTAACTGGTGCAAGTGGTTGTGTAGGTCATTATTTAACAGAAGCCTTAATTAAAGAAACAGATCACGAACTGTATCTACTAGTTAGGAACCCAAGCAAACTGCAAATTGATACTAAGGCACGTTCAGGTATCAATATTTTACAAGGTGATATGCAAAATATTCGCCAGTTTGCCGATTTGCTATCCACAATTGATACGGCGGTACTCACAGCCACAGCTTGGGGTGGTGATGAGACATTTGATATTAATGTCGTTAAGACTTTAGAGTTGCTCGAACTACTAGATCCAGAACGTTGCCAGCAGGTGATTTATTTTTCCACAGCTAGCGTTTTAGATCGGTATAATCAACCATTAAAAGAAGCCGGAGAAATTGGGACAGATTACATCCGTTCTAAATATGAGTGCTTAGAGAAAAAAGAAAAATTAGCGATCGCACCCAAAATTACCACAGTATTTCCCACTGTAGTATTGGGCGGTGATGCGAATAAACCCTATTCTGCTGTCACATCTGGTATTACAGAAGTTACCAAATATATTAATGTGATTCGCTTTTTAGAAGCAGATGGTAGTTTTCACTTTATCCACGCACAAGATATTGCCACCGTCGTGCAATATTTAATCGATCATCCTCCCGAAAACGATCAACCACGTCGGCTGGTTTTAGGTCAAGCAAAGTTAACTGCTAATCAAGCAGTGAAAGAAGTTTGTGCTTATCTGGGAAAAAAGATTTACTTTCGCATTCCCATATCTATAGCATTGGCTAATTTAATTATTATTCTGTTCCGCATTCGGATGGCTGCTTGGGATCGGTTTTGCATGAACTATCGGCATTTTACTTATGAAAAATCCATCAATCCCGATAGTTTCGGCTTGCCAAATTATTGTGCAACCATGAGCGATGTTTTAAAAAATAGTGGTGTTGAAAGTGTGAAGTAAGGTATTTGACATTTTTAACGTTAGGGCAAACACATTTTATAGCAGGAGGCAGGAGGCAGGAGGCAGGAGGCAGGAGGTAGAAGGCAGGAGGCAGGAGGCAGGAGGCAGGAGGCAGGAGGCAGGAGGTAAAAGTATTACTATTCCTAGCTTTGGGGTTAGTAGATAAAATGAGTGAATATTGAGGTTAATATGTATAAAATTTATCATTCTTAACCGAACTAATAAAGTAGAACAACTTTAATAAAAAGTCAATAACTCTTTATTTTCGTTAGAGTGGGATAACAATCAAAGTGTGAGGATTGATACTACATGCGAATCTTATTAATGTATCCAATATTTCCCAAAACCTTTTGGTCTTATGAAAAAATCTTGGAGTTAGTCGATCGCAAGGTTTTATTACCACCTCTAGGTTTAGTAACAGTGGCAGCGATTCTGCCCCAAGAATGGGAATTTAAGCTGGTCGATCGCAACATCCGCCCAGCAACAGAAGCAGAATGGGCATGGGCAGATGTAGTAATTCTCTCCGCGATGATTGTCCAGAAACAAGATTTACTTGACCAAATTCAGGAAGCAAAAAAACGTGGCAAGCTAGTCGCAGTGGGTGGCCCATACCCAACCTCTGTACCTCATGAAGTTGAAAATGTTGGCGCAGATTTTCTGATTCTGGATGAAGGGGAAATCACGCTACCCATGTTTATTGAGGCAATCAAAAGGGGAGACACGTCTGGGACTTTCCGCGCCACAGAAAAACCTGATGTCACAAGCACACCAATACCCCGCTTTGATTTATTAGAATTGGATGCTTATGACATGATGTCGGTGCAGTTTTCGCGTGGGTGTCCCTTCCAGTGCGAATTTTGCGACATTATTGTTCTTTACGGGCGCAAACCACGCACCAAAACCCCAGCACAATTGTTAGCAGAGTTAGATTGCCTCTACAAATTGGGTTGGCGGCGGGGTGTGTTCATGGTGGATGACAACTTCATTGGCAACAAGCGAAATGTGAAATTGTTGCTAAAAGAGTTAAAAGTCTGGATGGCAGAACATAAGTACCCCTTCCGATTTGATACTGAAGCTTCAATTGACTTGGCACAAGACTCAGAAATGTTGGAGTTGATGGTTGAGTGTGGTTTCGCGGCGGTGTTTTTGGGAATCGAAACGCCGGATGAAGATAGTTTGCAAATGACCAAGAAGTTTCAAAATACTCGCAGTTCTCTAACTGAGGCAGTGCAAACCATCATCAAAGCGGGATTGCGCCCAATGGCTGGGTTCATTATCGGCTTTGATGGCGAAAAAACAGGCGCAGGCGATCGCATTGTCCGCTTTGCAGAACAAGCAGCAATTCCTTCAACAACTTTTGCCATGTTACAAGCGTTACCTAACACCGCGCTTTGGCATCGCCTGAAAAAAGAAGGACGATTACGGGAAAATCAAGATGGCAACATCAACCAAACAACATTGATGAACTTCCTGCCCACCCGTCCTCTGGAAGAACTTGCACGAGAATATATTGAGGCATTTTGTACTTTATACGACCCAGTACAGTACTTGGATCGCACCTATCGCTGTTTCTTGATGATGGGTTTGCCAAGTTGGAAAGCGCCAGCGAAAATGCCAGAGTGGATAGTTGTAAAAGCGTTGCTAATTGTGATTTGGCGACAAGGAATCAAACGAGAAACCCGCTGGAAATTCTGGCATCATTTGTTTAGCATTCTCAAGCGGAATCCTGGAGTTTTTGAGCATTACCTCGCTGCTTGTGCCCATAACGAGCATTTTCTAGAGTATCGCCAAATTGTCCGCGATCAAATTGAAAGTCAGCTAGCTGAGTATTTAGCACAAGGTGTAGAAAAGCCTTATGTGCTAGTGAATGAGAAAGCTGAGGAAAAAGCTGAAGCAGTAGTAAGTTAAGGTAATGGATAATGGTTTTGGGGAATTGGGTTTGGGGTAAGGGGAAAGAAAAAACCTTTAACCTTTACCCTTTAACCTTTACCCAAAACCCAATTCCGAGTTCAAAATGCTTTACCCAAGCAGTATTGAGTCCTATATAAGAATTAATCCTGCTGTCGCCGTTCTTCCATTTCTTGACTAGAAATCATACTGCTGACTCTCTCTACATCTGCCATCATCAAAACTGCTCCTTGCATTTCCATGCCAAGTAGCGGAGTGATTGCCAGATAGCATTTGATTTGTCTACCCCGGCGATTGGTAGCATCGAGGATCATTTCTTGAAACTGCTTTTTCCCGGATAAGGAGTCGCGGATGGGCGATCGCAACTGCTCGACAGGTAGCCCAATATCCAAGCTGAAGATAGACTTTCCGATAACTTCATCAGTCCGTAAGCCCCATAAATCTTCTACCATGTAATTCCAAATAGAGATGTTAAAGCTGTTGTCAATTACGACTATTCCCGTTTGGAGACTTCTGAGAATAGAGATGAGGAAAATGTTTGTGCGATTGAGTTCTGTGGTGCGTTCGCTCAGTTCATTATTAATTGTCTGTAATTCTTCATTAGTAGATTGGAGTTCTTCATTCATTGTCTCCAATTCTTCATTGGTAGATTGGAGTTCTTCGTTGGTAGTTTCTAATTCTTCATTGGTAGATTGGAGTTCTTCGTTAGTAGTTTCTAATTCTTCATTGGTAGATTGGAGTTCTTCGTTAGTAGTTTCTAATTCTTGTTGTGAGCGTTGTAAGGCATCTTGGAGTTGAATGTAACGCGTGACATCATGAAAGGAAATGCTGACTCCTAAAAAACTGGCGTCTGTTTCTTGCAAAGGCGTAATTCGCACATCCAGATATTGGGTTTCTGTATTAGACAAATAGCGCTCGACATTTGTCAGACTGACAGGGCGGCGTTCAGTATAAGCCCGTTCAATTAGCGATCGCAATTCAACTGGCCGATAGGAAAGTTCTAGATCCTGGAAGGGACGAGCTAAATCTTTGGGGGAAAGGGCGAACAAAACCCGCGCCTGCTCGTTCACCATTACTAGAGTGCCATTGATATCAATGATGACTTGGGCGATCGGTGCTGTGTCAAAACCCATCTCTCGCAGCCGGAGGTTTCGAGACAAACGGCTGCTAGATTCTTCATCTACTGAATTTGCCATGACTAGGAGGCGATCGCGTAGATTCACCGCTGATACCTTAGTAAATATCCGGTTTTTCAAGTCTAGTGGGGTAAATAAAGCAGAATGCATCAGCAGCATCTCTGCTTTACCCAAAAACAGATAGCCATTATCATTAAGTGCAAAATGAAACCGGGCCAAAATTCGCCCTTGAGTCTCAGAATTAAAATACATTAATGTATTACGGCTAACCAGTAAATCTAAGCGAGAAATGGGGGCATCCTGAAGCAGATCATGGCGACCAAAAATCACTGAGCGGCGCAAGTCTTGGCGAAAGACATAGCGGTTCCCGGCAATCTCAAAGTATTTTTGCCGCAGTTCATCTGGTATCGTTTGGACATCTTTTGCTGAATACACAGCTTGCCTAGCCTGGTTGAGAGCATCTTCATCTACATCTGTGGCGTAGATTTTCACTCGTTGGCGAAATTCCTCTGCTCCCAATATTTCAGCCATCAACATTGCCAAGGTATAAGCTTCTTCACCAGAAGCACAACCAGCGCTCCAGATACGGATTTGGTCAGAAGTTTTTTTATTTTTAATCAGTCTAGGCAATATTTGCTCTGCTATATATTCCCAAGCTGACGAATCTCGAAAAAAAGCAGTGACGTTTATTAGAATAGTGTTGAAAAGATAATTGAATTCATCTGGATAAACTTCTAGATAGTCTTGATATTCTTCAAAGTTTTCTATGGTTAATGACTGCATTCGCTTGCATACCCGACGGATCAAAGTCGAGCGTTTATAGCCAGTAAAATCAAATCCCCGGCTTTGTCTGAGATAAATCAGCAGATTTTCAAATTTAGGATCTCTTTCTGCGGAAGTCATAAGGTAGGAGGCAGGGGGTAGAGGGCAGGGAGAAGGGGGAGTGGAGTTTGGAGCCTCATTAATGCGTATCAAAGACTCATTAAATCGTGGTGACACAAAGATTGCATTTTACATATCTCTTCAGCCCTCTGTCCCCTGTCCCCTGCTCCCTGTCCCCTGTCCCCTACCCCCTACCTAATTACATTCTCCCATGACCAAAGTCATCAGGGTGGTGGAGATTTCATCAAGGGGGAGAATAAAATCTACCTTGCCAGTTTGAATTGCGGCGGAGGGCATCCCCGAAAATTCGGCGGTTTTTGCGTCTTGGACAATAATAGTGCCACCCATTTTTTTTATCGCTTCTACTCCCATTGCGCCATCGCTACCCGTTCCAGTTAGCACAATAGCGATCGCTCTATCTTTGTAAGTGGCTGCAACTGATTCAAATAATAGGTCAGCTGAAGGACGTAAAAAATGTACTAATTCCGACTGTGATAAGGAAAGGGTACCATCACCGTTAACCAACAGATGACGATTAGGTGGGGCAACATAAGCCGTTCCTGGAGTAAGACAATCTCCCTCTTCTGCCTGTTTGACGTTAAGAGCCGTGCGCCGATTCAGAATTTCTGCCATGAACGAGCGATGTTGGGGGTCAAGGTGTTGCACAATAGCGATCGCGGCTGGAAATTTTGCGGGTAGAGTCGATAACACTTTAACTAGAGCAGTCAGACCACCTGCGGAAGCTGCGATCGCGACAATATCAAAGGCAGCATGATTAAAGTGAGGTAGATGATTTTTGGCATTTTCTGCCATTTGAATCATGATTTTGCGGCTATAACTATCTGAGTAACTTTTTTAGTTACAAATCGGATTAATTTAGTTACAATCTTTTGTCCTTGTTCCAATAAATTGTACAGTATATCTCGAACTACTTTAAGATATTTTTGCCTTTACCTATCAAGTCTATAGGCTCATCTTCCTGCTCTAGAATCTGTTTAGCCTGTAAAAGTTGCTGCCTATGTTCCTCACTAACTGTTGGGTATTGTAGATTTAGTTCTTCTAATTTTGTACAGATAATATTGGCAACGGTCAGGCGGGTAAACCATTTGCGATCGGCAGGAATAATATACCAAGGGGCCCATTTAGTACTAGTGTAGTTAAAAACCTCTTCATAAGCATTCATATAATCATCCCAAAAAGCTCGTTCTCGGACATCATTATCTGAAAACTTCCAATGTTTTTCAGGAGATTCAATTCGTTCTAAGAAGCGTTTTTTCTGCTCTGCTTTCGATACATTCAGAAAAAACTTCAGGATGATTACACCATTATTTACCAAATATTTTTCAAAATTATTGATTTCTTCAAAACGCTGTTTCCATATTTTCTTTCCCTCAGACAAGTGGGGAAGTTGTTGTTTTTTAAGCATTTCTGGATGGACACGAACTACTAGCACTTCTTCATAGTATGAACGATTGAATATTCCAATTCGGCCTCTTTCTGGCAAAGCTTTCATTGATCGCCACAGATAGTCATGATCTAATTCTTCTGCACTCGGCCCCTTAAAACTAAACACCTGAAATCCTTGCGGGTTCACACCAGAGGTCACATGTTTAATAGTGCTATCTTTGCCAGCAGCATCCATCGCTTGAAAAATAATTAACAAAGCATGGGTGTTTTGAGCATAGAGAATATTTTGGTAATTTGCTAGTCGTTCAATATCTGCCTGTAATTTAATTGCAGCATCAGTTTTTTCATGAAAATCAGTCTTGTAAGCTGGATCATAGTTTTTTCTCAGAGAAATCTTTGAACCTGGCGGAACAATGAAAGCATCATGATTCATGTATAGAATCTCGTAACGGCTACTTAATACACAATCACATTTTGAAGTATTAATTACTGAAAGTTATAATTTATTAATTAAATAATAATTTTGATTCAAAATTCATCACTTTTAACCAATTCTGTGGGTTTAAGTCCCCATCTTCGTCATCGGCAAGTTTTGTAGCTCTTTCTAAATCTTTATTAGAGGTTATTTGAAAAGTCTAAATTAACGTGAGTTCGATGAACCTCTCCCTCCCAGCCTCCCTCTGGGAAACGGAAAGGGAGGAGCAAGAAAAATTCCGCTCCCTTTGGGAGAAGACCGCGCTATCTCACCATTTTAAATGTCTGAAACCCTTGCAAACAATTAATTACGAATTACGTTAGCGCAGCGTTAGCGACGCAGGAGCGTCATTACGAATTACGAATTCCGCCTTGCGGTACTAGTTACTTACGTCGCTTTGGCATAGGACGCATCGCTTCACGACCCAAGAGAAACATCCCCGTAACACCTAAACTGACAAACCAAACATATTGATACCAATATTGCCGAATCTGTTCAACTGTATTGAGTTGTGGATGCAACGTGTTTAAATACAGCAGCAGCACCAATATCATCAGCGCTCCAAAACCAACCAAGCTCAAGCCGATAAGAATTCGTGCAGGACGCAGTTCAAAATCACTAATAGTGTCTAGGTCAATTTCTGCCAGTTCCTTAAAATAATCATCTGCCCAAGATGAGGTTGCTTGGAATCTATTGCTAAGTTTTGATGGCAAAATCGGTGACAGTGTTGCTACAGTTGGGCGACGTAGCAAAGCCTCTGTATCTCGCAGCAATTCTAGTGGTTTACGGGTAGTAGTTGGTTGAGCAAACTCTATATTGTCTTTAGGAGTTGGAACATTAGCTTTGCTTTCAAAATCCATAGCACGCTTGGGAATAACCAGGATATATATACATAGCGTAGCGAATCAGAATGGAAATGAGTCGAAATAATTCGTAATGACGCTCCTGCGTCGCTAACGCTGCGCTAACGTAATTTGTAATTCGTAATTATTTTATGGTAAAAAACCTATTCTTTGCTCAAAGTAAGCGAATTTATGACTGGGATAATTACAAATTACTCGTCCATCTCTTTTAACGTAGCTAATGCCGACGGAGATAAACGACTGAGATAGCGGAATATCCAGTATTTAAAGATAGTGTTTAAAATCACGGGAAATGTAGCAATAAAGAAAAATATTACATTTCTACTGGTTGGCAGACCTAAATGTTCTGAGAATCCTGCAAGTAAGACTTCCCAGCCCTCTGGTGAGTGAAATCCTACAAATATATCTGTAACTAGAATAATCAAAAAAGCCTTAGCGCTATCGCTAAGACCATAGACAATGGTATCCAAAAAAGATTTAAACATCACAATTTCTTTTTTGCTCAGAGCGACAACTATACTAAAAGAAAGTAGTGATATTAAGTCAGCAAAAACATTACCAACACTACTATTAGTTTTTGCGCGGAATTCTTCAGACATTTCAACTGCTTTATTTTTAAGTTTTTCTTGTGTTGTCTCTGAAGAAAGTGGTGGAGCTTGATTAAGCAAATATTCAAATCTAAGTTCTTCTTGAAAAATATATAATTCATGGAGAGCTTTTTTTTCCATGTCAGAATTGATAAAAATTTGAGTTGTATTATCTCCTCTCATCTTTTCTAATATTGGAGTTACTAAAAATTGCTTAGATAAATATTGAGCTAAAAGTGGTACAACAATAAGAGTTATCAAAAATCTTAAGGCAATTGTTGTTCTGTTGCTAGAAACTCTATATTTCCTGACAAATTCTTCTTCTGACTGCGGCGCAAAATCTGATTTAACTCTATTAAATGCTTTGCTTATAGACCTCTGAAACACTCTATTATTTTCAGATTGAAGCGTTGCTTTAACATCACTTGTATTAGATGAATCTGGCTGTTTGTTAATTTCAATACGGTTAATTTGTGGGGGTTTAGAAGTTGATTCTAATGCGCTATTACTAATTATTTCATCTTTTATAGCGTACTTTTCGACAACTTTATCAATGTCCTTTAGCGTTTCTAATAAAACAGAGTTAGAAATATTGATAATCCCCCGACTCATCTGGAATTCTGCAAGTCTGAACTTGATAATAGTTAAATTTTTATCAAGGTATACTTGCCAATACGACATGACATTCTCAGTATACTTTACTGACTCTGAAGATATTTTTTTGTTACCAAAATGTTCGATCTCGATGTTTCTAATTCTCTGAGCTGCTTCTTGAGCTTCTAATAGTGCCCTTTCTGGTGTATCTAAAAACCAATGTTTAAGCGATCGCAAGTATCTTTTGAGTCTTCGGCGGAATAATGCTGGTGTTTTTGCGAATGAATTTTTCATTATATATATGACTTACGCATTGACAGAAAATACCAAATATGGGTTCTTTGAAAAAGCACGTCTGTCGTAGATGTAAAGCACATTGCTCATTGGTGTCAATTTAACGCGAAACCTCACGTCCGCCAGGGATTGTAAATCCCTGTCTCATAGCTAAAGTCCTCTGAAGAGGACTTCATAGCGCAAAAATTTTCAGTCTACTTCAGTAGACTTGAGCAATTAGTCAGGGATTTACAATCCCTGGCGGGTGAACAACACCTAATCAGTACGCTATTTTTGGCTTAAGTTGACACGCATGAGCAATGTGCTTTAACCCCTACATCTGACCATCGAAGAACGATTAATAAAAGGCTGAAACGACCCATTCTCGTATATTCATACGATGATTAAGTTGTACAGTGCGTAAGTTCTAATATATATGACTATTTATTTGAAATACTAGTAGGGTAAGTCGTAGCTCTGGTTTTTGTAACAAAAAATTAACTACGAAAAATTAATTTATTTCAATATCATAAATAAGGTGTGTAGATTATCTGTCAATAGTTTAATGAGGGAGTAGGGAGTAGGGAAGAGGGAAGAGGGAGTAGGGATGTTTCTCCCAAGGGCAACTTTATTGCCTACTCGATCGCAACCCAGCTTTCGCCGTGGCCAATGACTGTAGGGATGTTCCTCCCAAGGGCAACTTTATTCCTACTCCCCACTCCCTGTTTTGGTGACACAGATTAAAATTACACTTTACAGCTTGATGTAGGGGAGCCAGCACGCAAGGTCTTTTCCCCATTTTGGCAAGAGGTGTGAGACGATTTAGTGCATAGCGCAGCCTCTTGCCATCTCGGCACAAAATAAAAGTTGGTCACTACAGCAAGCAAAAAATCCGAACCCAGAATTTATTGGCAATATGAAACTCAGTCTGTGCATGATTGTGAAAAATGAAGCATCAACACTGCCTAAATGTCTGAGCAGTGTCAGAAAAGTAGTAGATGAAATGGTAGTTTTGGATACAGGCTCAATCGATCGCACTCCCAATATTGCCCAACAACTCGGTGCAAAAGTCTATCATTTTAAATGGTGTAATGACTTTAGTGCTGCTCGCAATGCAGCTCTAAAATATGTCACTGGTGATTGGATTCTGGTATTAGATGCTGATGAAACTCTGAATCCAGCAATTGTACCGCAGTTACAAGAGGCGATCGCAAGAGATGAATACCTGCTAATCAACCTCGTTCGCCATGAAGTTGGTGCAGAACAATCTCCCTATTCTTTGGTTTCCAGGCTATTCCGCAATCATCCAGATATTCGTTTTGACCGTCCTTATCATGCCTTAGTGGATGATAGTGTGGCAGCAATTTTAACTAAAGAACCCCATTGGCAAGTGGGCTATTTACCAGGGGTGGCACTTTCACACGTAGGATATCAAAAAAGTGCGATCGCTCAAAATAACAAATATGCTAAAGCCGCTACGGCGATGGAAGGATTTCTCGCAACTCATCCTGATGATCCCTATGTTTGCAGTAAATTAGGGGCATTGTATGTACAAACTGGGAAAATTACCCAAGGTATGGAGTTACTGAGACGAGGAATCACCGTTGTTGAAGACAACTACGATATTTTATATGAACTCCACTATCATTTAGGTATTGCCTACAATCGGTTGAAAAAATTCCCACAAGCGATTTCTCACTATCAAGCTGCCATCAAATTGCCAATTTATCCCATACTCAAATTGGGAGCATACAACAACTTGGGCAACTTACTCAAAGCAGCAGGGGATTTCAACGGTGCAAAAACCGCTTACGCCACAACTTTGAAAATTGACCCTACTTTTGTTGTTGGACATTATAATTTGGCGATGACATTTAAGGCTTTGGGTTTATTTATAGACGCGATCGCATATTATAAAAATGCCATCGGGTTAAATCCCAACTATGCCGAAGCTTATCAAAATTTAGGGGTAGTGTTGCTCAAAGTTGGTAATCATCAAGATAGTTTAACAGCTTTTAGAAAAGCGATCGCCCTTCATGAAAGGTATAATCCCGAAGAAGCGAAGAGACTACGCCAGGGGTTAAAAGAGATGGAACTGATGTAGATGTGAGGGAGATGAGGTTAAAGGTTAAAGGGTAAAGGTTAAAGGGTAAAGGGTAAAGGTTAAAGGTTAAAGGTTAAAGGGTAAAGGTTAAAGGGTAAAGGGTAAAGAAACAAACCCCTTCCCCCTTCCCCCTTCCCCTTTACCCTTCTTCATAATTCCCAATGCCCAATGCCCAATTTAGCTTGTAATGAACATTTGCTGAATGCTACCTTCTACAAGGTGACACAGGATTTGGAGTGATTTTTTTTAATATGATACGTAGACACGAAGTAGCTTTTAGCTTGACATCGCTGATCAGTCTCAATTTAATATCTAGTTTAGTTGCATTTGATTCTGCGATCGCCACACCACCCAGAACCCCAGATAAAAGTGTAAATTGCGAGATTTTAGTTGTGGGTGGTGGACTGTCTGGTGTAGCCACAGCTTACGAGGGGTTGCTAGCAGGACGAACAGTTTGCCTTACAGAAATTACTGACTGGCTGGGGGGACAAATTTCTGCTCAAGGGACATCTGCATTAGATGAACGACCAACTCAACGTTCCCAACAATTTTATTCTCGCGGTTATCTGGAATTGCGAAACCGCATTCAGCGTAAATACGGAGAACTTAATCCAGGTGACTGTTGGGTAAGTGACTCGTGCTTTCTTCCCCGTGATGCTCACACCATTTTGACCCAGATGCTCAAAGATGCCGAAAAAAAAGGCAAAGGCAAGTTGCAATGGTTTCCCAATACGGTAATTAAAGATTTAGAAATCGCTGCTGATGGCAAAATAATTAATGGTGCGATCGCAATCCAACATCAACCACCAAAAGGCGCACCACCCCTCAATACTTTGACGTTATCTCAAAGTATTGAAGATGCCTATCGCTACGAAAACTCATCTCGGTTTACTAAAACTATTGTCCGTTTCATCCCCAAAGCCGCAAAAGAGAATGCTCCGAAATGGTACGTTGTAGACGCTAGCGAAACCGGGGAAATTATCGCCCTTGCTGATGTTCCTTATCGATTAGGCATTGATGCCCGTTCCTACCTAGAACCTTCTGCATCCAGCGCCAATAATGACCCCTATTGCACTCAAGGGTTTACCTACACCTTTGCAATGGAGGCAACCAAGGAAGCGCAACCGCAGACAATGCCCCCATTTTATTTACAATATGCGCCATATTTCAGCTATGAATTAGCACGACTAGCTAACTTTGATTTAGTTTTTACCTATCGTCGCATTTGGAGTCCAAACAAAGGCCAACCAGCAAAATTCGGCGGTGTAAGTTTTACTGCGGCGACACCAGGGGATATTTCCATGCAAAACTGGACTTGGGGTAACGACTACCGCCCCGGAACAGCCCAGGATAACCTAATTTACACTCGCCAACAGTTACAAGGTACTGGGCAATTACAGCCAGGGGGGTGGATGGGAGGACTGCGGACAGAAACTCTCCGCAGAGGTGAGGAAAATGCCCTATCTTTCTATTACTGGTTGGTAGCCGGGACTACAGATTCTCAACTAGGGGAGGGTGTAAAGCAGCAGCGAACTAATAATCGCTTTGTTTCGGGTTTAAATTCGCCAATGGGGACAGCACATGGCTTATCGAAATATCCCTATATGCGAGAAGGACGCCGCATTATTGGCCGCCCTAGTTGGGGACAACCAGAAGGCTTTGCTATCTGGGAAATTGATATTTCCCGCCGAGATTACAATGATGAGTATTATTCAAAGACTCTGCCAGCAGATATGTATCGTCGGCTACGAGCAGCAGTTGCAGGTTTGGAAGCAGTATCAGTAATTGACGGTCAAGTTACACCAGACAAAGCAATGCGACGGACTCGTTCTACCATCTTCCCCGATTCTGTGGGTATTGGTCACTACGCAATAGATTTCCATCCTTGTATGCTGAATAGTCCCCCAGAAGCCCCTGGTAATATAGAACGTCCAGGCGAAAGACGCGGTGCAGGTCAAGCTTATCCCTTCCAAATTGCTCTCAGGGCGATGATTCCCCAGAAAATCGACAATTTGCTAGTAGGAGGCAAAAGTATTGGTACTAGTCATATTGCCGCTGCTGCCTATCGGGTACATTCCTTTGAATGGTCGGCTGGCGCAGCCGCGGGGACTGTCGCTAGTTTTGCCATCAAAAATGCGATCGCACCTTACCAATTAGTCGATGACTTACCCAAACAAGAGCCACAGCTAGAAGCACTCAAACAGCTTTTACAAAAAAATGGCAACCCTACCGCTTTCCCAGATACATCTATTTTTAACCAAAACTGGGATAATTGGAAATAGGGCATTGGGCATGGGGCATGGGGCATTGGGCATTGGGCATTGGGCATTGGGCATTGGTTATTAATTCTTTTCCCCATTCCCCATTCCCCATTCCCCATTCCCCATTCCCCATTCCCCATTCCCCATTCCCCACTCTCCATTCCCCACTTCCCAGACAATAAACTAAACTAATTACTTATAGTGTAGTTTTGTAAAATACTCTTGACCAATTGTTGTATGGTTATGACACTTTCAGCAGATGTTTACGGGATGGCCACAGCACCAACTGTAGCTCCTGAACGGTCTAATCAAGTTACCCGTAAGACTTATCCGAATTACAAAGTGATTGTATTAAACGATGATTTTAATACATTCCAACACGTGTCTGAATGTTTGATGAAATATATTCCGGGGATGACTGGCGATCGCGCGTGGGATCTGACTAATCAGGTACACTATGAAGGTCAAGCAATCGTCTGGGTTGGGCCCCAAGAACCTGCGGAACTCTATCACCAGCAGCTGCGCCGAGCAGGTTTGACAATGGCACCTCTAGAAGCAGCTTAATTATCATGGGCAAACCCCCCGTAGATCCTCTCGGAACGGCTTCGCAAAAAGCAAAAGCTGCCAGACTGGTTTGGAATCACTCGACACACCTTTCTGGTCTTATCCCTATTTTAGAACGTCTTTGTCAGCACGATGGTATCCAAACAGTTACACCGGGAGTGATTGGGCGGTCAAAAGGTCATTGTCCAAAAATGCAACTGCGTGTCTCAGTTCCGATTCGGGGGGGCTATAAAGTCATTGCACGGCAGGGGAAAACAGTACAAGAGGTGTTTATCCTAACGACCTTATCCCAAGATCAACTAGAAACGTCATTAGCGATCGCCATGAGATGTTAATCATGCCCGATAGGAGTGCTGAATTGAGAATCTCACTTTTTACCCAATGCCCCATGCCCAATGCCCCATGCCCAATCCCCAATAACTATTCCTCAACCCGATGTACTGCAAATTTGTGTAGCGGCAGACTAACGATGCAAGAAAAAGTTAAGAAATATGACAGAGCCGTAGTTATTTTCAAAGTCATCAGCACAGATTCCCAATCGGGTAAAACCATTTTCTCTATGCCAAAAGCTACACAGTAAACCAACCAGTAACTAAAGCTCATTCTAAACAGAATCCGCTCTGTTTCTTCCATCTCATTTGTTTTTTGCTTACTATCCCACAGTAACACCAGTCCAATAATGCAAGCTACAAAGGAAACAGCAACTACAGATTCGTGACAAAATATATTTAACGAATGCATTTGTGTTTATCCCCACATTTTCCAGTTGAAACTCAGTCTAAAGGAATATTCCTTCCAGAAATACAAATTATTTACAAACCTCAATAGATTGAAGAGTGCTGAGTGAGAAATCTCACTTGCAACTCAGCACTCATAACTCAGTTAACCTTCAAGGCTAGTTGCCAAAATTGAAGTGTTTGCAACAATTGCTCCTTCATGTATAAGAAAGGTTTAAGTATTTCCAAGAAATGTATAAGCAATTACTGCAAATGCTTAATACTTTGCAACAATTGCTCCTTCATGTATAAGAAAGGTTTAAGTATTTCCAAGAAATGTATAAGAAGTTGCTGCAAATGTTTAATACTTTGCAACAATTGCTCCTCCATGTATAAGAAACGTTTAAATGATTGCAGCAATTGTTGTAATTAACTTATGAGTTAATCTTACTTAAAAAATCAATCAAAATCTTTTAAGTAAAATTAATTGCCCTCAACTCCCTTCTCTCAATTTGGGCTACGGTGTACACACAAGTTATCGAATCACTACAAGTTCTCAAATTACCCCACCCTAACCCTCCCCTTAGAAAGGGGAGGGAACTAGATTTTCTTGTTTCCCCCCAATGCATCGGGGGGATTAAGGGGGGTAATTATACTTGTGTGTACACCGTAGCCCAATTTATAAGAGGAATTTAGGGTAAGGGCTTTTGATAAACATAATTTTGAGCCACTTTCCAATAGCGCGAGAAACGTTTCAAGTCAATATAGCCGTCATAGTCAAAAAATGGTTCTACCTCTAGCACTTCCATTGCTATAGAACGCTCCATTTGATTACAGATATCATCAAACCGGGGACTGGGACTATCGGCTGTGACAACTAAATTGGCATCATGTTCTTGAGCAAAAGCCAAAATTTCCAGTGCCACATTGCCACGGCGAATAACAACAGGTAACTCTAGTAAACATTCGTAGATAAAAGTCAGACGTTTAAGACTCAATTGCCATTCCTCTATCAAAGCCTCATCCCAAACCCAGATAGCCGGGGCATTGGGGTATTTTTGCAATGTGGGATTATATGGACTGAGACAATCTCCATGTACCCAAACAATTGGTTTATTCATTTTTTACCTTTCTTTCCACGCTGCCAACTTTGGCTATTAGGTTGTTTACTAAATTCACCTTTAGGAAAAAGTCGCTGTTCTAATTCTTCATAACTGCCTTCAAAATCACAATGACCGTAAAGGGGACATTTCTGGCAATAAACGCCTTTGGTGTAGCGTTCTAAATTTTCACGGTTGAAAAAATATGGTTTATGACTAAAAGTGCTGGCAACCCACTGCCATGACATATTATTACTAGCAGGATCTCCATCTAAAAGATGCTCAAGAAACCACTTGGCTCCTGCTTGCCAACGAATACGCCGCCAATGAATAATATAAGCCGCTAACCACATTCGTGCGTGGTTATGTAAATAACCAGTTTCTCTCAAATCACGACTGAAATTGTCAATGCAAACTCTGCCTGTAGTTCCTTCTCTCACATCTTGCGGCAATTCGGGTGCATATTCAGCCACAGTGTAACCAGTTTTGTACTCTTCCTGGTCTTTCCAGATTTCATCCCCCAACTTCATATACAACCGTTGCCAATAGTCGCGCCAGCCTAATTCGTTAATTAGTTTTGTAGCATCATCTTGGTGCTGTACTTGGTTGAGGATATAATCTCGAATTTCTCGCAAACTCAAAACGCCATAGCGGATGTAAGGCGAAAGTCGCGTGACTGCGCCTGTGAAGAAATTACGTGTTTGGGCATAGCGAAGGGGATCGATTTTTTGCAGCGCTGTTTGTGCCGCTTTGCGTCCCCCCAGAGTTTCGCTGATGTGGCGATCGCGTTGTGCTGCACCTGGGAATTGTTCGCGCAAGTAGGCTACCAACTCATCGCGGTTGGTAAATTCGCGTTGCATATCTTTAGTCATTGTCAGCAAATAGGAATGGGTGCGTAGGCATAGCTCAATCTATGTACAATTGTAAAGCGATATCTACGATGGGCTACGTCTACACAATCTCTCACACCCTCATCATGAGCAACATTCCCCAAGTCGGACAACCAGCGCCAGATTTCTCCACCCCTGACCAAAATGGCAATTCGGTCACTCTCGACGACCTCGGCAGTCAGTGGGTTGTCCTCTACTTCTACCCTAAAGATGACACACCGGGCTGTACCACCGAAGCGAAAGATTTCACCGAGTTGTATCAAGACTTCAGCGCACTGGGAGCGAAAATCTTAGGCGTAAGTCCAGATTTGGCTAAGTCCCATTGTAAATTTATCAGCAAACATAACTTGTCAATCACCCTTTTAAGTGACCCAGAACATATTTTAATCGAAGCCTACGGCGCTTGGCGCTTAAAGAAGTTTATGGGCAAAGAATATATGGGTGTTGCTCGGTCAACCTTTCTAATTTCACCTGATAAAATCATTGTATATACTTGGCCTAATGTGAAAACCAAAGGTCATGCTCAGGCAGTTTTAACTAAATTACGGGAATTAGCAGCTACGTAACGCGGCTGGATGCTAGAAACTGCGTGATAATTAAAGTCAGGAATTAGACTTTTTGCAAGTTGAAATAAATATGATTCAAGTCATCCAAGCGCAAAATGTCACTCTTGCCTACTTAAAGAAAAAATTTGCTCTCTATAAATCTGAAGATGATAAATTTTTTACAGAGTGGTTTGACTATATCCCTGAAGTTTCCGAATTAGAAAAGCAATATTTAGACAGAGTTAAAAATAACTATCTTAACGTCCTTGAAAATGCTCCTCTTTTAGAAGAAGCAGTAAAATTGGTAGTATTATCTCCGTTGTTAGATTTAGCTGGTTTTTATCGTCCTCCTTTTTATATTGCTACTAAAGAAAGTGTAGAAATTAGTGAAGATTTTATCATTGATGATGAAGTAACTACCGAAGATACTAAAGAAATTATTAAAGGTAAAATTGATGTCTTAGTTCTCCAAGATCAGCTATGGTTACTGATAATTGAATCTAAAAGGTCTAGTTTTTCCTTGGCAAAGGCGATTCCTCAAGCACTAACTTATATGCTGGCAAATCCTCAGCCTGATCGTCCTACATATTCCTTGGTAATGAATGGAGAAGATTTCCAATTTATCAAGTTGATAAAACAAGATAAACTAATGTATGCTTTATCTGATAGATTCACTTTATATAGATGTGAAAATGAATTATATAAAGTTTTGAATATATTAAAAAAGATAGGTCAACTTTTAAGTTAATTTTCTTTGCTATTTTTATCTAGATTAATACTAGAACAGTTTCGTAATAGTTATATTGCATCTTGTAAATAAATTATGGTTCAATTTATCCAAGCACAAAATGTCGGGCTTGCCTATTTGGAGGAAAGATTTAGCCTACAGCTAGCCGAAAATGAGGCATTTTTTA
Organism: Nostoc sp. CALU 546; assembly: GCF_048836525.1. Lineage (NCBI taxonomy): Bacteria > Bacillati > Cyanobacteriota > Cyanophyceae > Nostocales > Nostocaceae > Nostoc > Nostoc sp. CALU 546. The sequence continues at coordinate 130,489 of NZ_JAWJTF010000009.1, read as the reverse complement.
CAGAATGGTTTGAAAATTTACCGGAAATTACAGATTTAGAAAAGCAAGATTTAGACAAAATAAAATTTCATTTTCTCCGTTTAGTCAAGCGTCCTCCTTTGTCAGAAGAAACGGTGAAATTAGTAGTTTTATCTCCTTTACTCAATTTAGCTGGATTTTATGATGAGCCTTTTTATATGAGAGGCGAGGAATCAATAGAAATTTCTGCGGAAGATGAAGGAGAAATCATTAGAGGTAGAATTGATGTTTTAGTTATTCAAGAACAATTCTGGTTGTTAGTAATTGAATCTAAAAGGGCTAGCTTTTCTCTTTTAGAAGCTATACCTCAAGCACTTGTTTATATGCTGGCTAATCCTAGTCAAGACAAACCTACTTTTGGATTAGTAACAAATGGTAGTCATTTCATTTTTATAAAACTGACTAAACAAAATATACCAAAGTATGCATTGTCTGATGAATTTAGTCTGTTGAGGAGAAAAAATGAACTGTATCAAGTTCTAAGCGTATTAAAAAATTTGAGTCAAAGTTTGAGTTAATAATTATGTCGATTCGTCCTATCTACCTTGATTGTCACGCTACTACACCCGTAGATGAACGGGTACTGGCAGCAATGCTTCCCTACTTCACAGAAAAATTTGGCAACCCAGCAAGTATTAGTCATGTTTATGGTTGGGAAGCAGAAGCCGCTGTGAAGCAAACACGAGAAATTTTAGCAGCAGCAATTAATGCTAAACCAGAAGAAATTGTGTTTACGAGTGGTGCAACAGAAGCAAATAATTTAGCTATTAAAGGTGTTGCCGAAGCTTATTTTAAAAAAGGTCAGCATATTATTACTGTTGCCACTGAACATAATGCAGTTATTGATCCTTGTAATTATTTAAAAAGTCTCGGTTTTGAAATTACTATTCTCCCTGTCCAAAAAGATGGACTGATTGATTTAACTGAGTTAAAAAAAGCTTTCCGTCCTGAGACAATTTTAGTATCGGTGATGGCTGCAAATAACGAAATTGGCGTATTACAGCCTTTGGCAGAAATTGGAGAAATGTGCCATGAACACGATATCATTTTCCATACCGATGCAGCCCAAGCTATTGGTAAAATTCCCTTAGATGTGCAAGCGATGAAAATTGACTTGATGTCGCTAACAGCACATAAAGTATATGGCCCCAAAGGTATTGGAGCGCTGTACGTCCGCAGACGCGATCCCAGAGTAAAACTAGCTCCCCAGCAACACGGCGGTGGACACGAGCGGGGAATGCGTTCTGGTACATTGTATACACCGCAAATTGTCGGCTTTGGCAAAGCTGTAGAAATCGCTTTGGCTGAACAAGCAACAGAAACCCAACGCCTCACCCAGTTAAGACAAAGATTGTGGGAACAGCTTTCGCAAGTTGAAGGAATTCATCTCAACGGACATCCGCAACAGCGATTGGCGGGAAACTTGAGTATCAGTGTTGAGGGAGTGGATGGTGCGGCACTTTTGTTAGGATTGCAGCCAGTAATGGCCATATCTTCTGGTTCTGCTTGCTCGTCGGCAAATACTGCACCTTCCCATGTTCTCACAGCATTGGGACATTCAGAAAAGCTAGCTTATGCCTCAGTGAGGTTTGGCATTGGACGCTTCAATACCCAAGAGGAGATTGATATTGTGGCGAAACATGCGATCGCTACCATTCAAAGTTTACAAAATAAACGGTAAGAACCCTAGCAGAGATGTAGCATTGCTACGTCCATGAGATTTTAGTAAACTTCTGAAAACGCTCCTCCATACCGGCATTGCCTTGTAAGCCGCCTGTATGTACTAGCAACAAGCGATCGCCTTTACAAAAAAATCCCTGCTTTAGTAAATCCATCACTCCGTAAAACATTTTGGCAGTATATACGTAATCGAGAGGTACGCCATGTTCCTGTGTAAACTGCCGGCTGAATAGTAGTAACTCATCGTTCACTTTTGCATAGCCGCCAAAATGGTAATCACATACCAATTCCCAGGAAGCGGGAGAAGTATATGGTGCAGGTAAATCAGAGGTGAGGTAATTTGTCAATAAAGTTTCGATTTCTTGGGCAAGAAATGCCCCATTTTTCAATACGGGAAATGCGATCGCTCTTTGTGTTTGATCCAACGAAAGCGCAATCCCCGCCAGTGTGGTAGCCGTACCGCAAGCAACGCATATATGATTAAATGCAATCGCATCACCAATAATTATCTCTGTGCAGCCGCGCACACCATTTAAATTACTCCCGCCTTCGGGAATCATAAACACCTCGCCGAAACGTTGTTGCAGATATTCCTGTAATGCTGGTGTGTTGCGCTGTCGATACATCTCGCGGTTCAGGTACACAAGCTGCATACCCTGCTGTACAGCAAAACTCAGCGTTGGGTTTAATGGTAGCCTCTCCTCCCCACGAATTACGCCGATGGTGCGAAAACCAAAAAGATTACCAGCCGCCGCAGTTGCATAGATGTGATTAGAATAAGCACCGCCAAAGGTTAACAGCGTTGTGAAATTTTTCTCTCTGGCTTCTAAAAGATTGTATTTCAGCTTGAACCACTTATTGCCGTTAACCCACGGGTGCATGAGATCCAAGCGCAGCATATACAGAGTAACACCAGCCTGGAGAGCAATTTCGCTGTTGATTTGTTGTATGGGAGGAGGAAAAAATATTAACGACATCCATAAACATTTTAACTTAGTATTTATATCTTCTCACATTCATTATTGAAGATAAAAGTAATGATAAACATTGAGCAATTCAATGGTAAATGACGAATAAAACTTTCTGATGATTAGCTTTAGAAATTGGCATTTTACTAATTGAGTATTTCAAGTAAACATAAGAAACATAACGCTCTCTTCAGACAAAAATATTTTTGGAGAAAACAAATGGTTGCACTCATAGAGCTTACTCAAGCTACTCCCAACCCAGGACGTTTGACGATTCAAACTGTTGAAATTGCTCCTCAAACAACTGCTATTCGTTGTCTCGACTGGGATAGAGAACGTTTTGATGTCGAGTTTGGTTTACAGAATGGTACAACCTATAATTCTTTCTTAATTCAGGGAGAAAAAGTTGCCTTAGTTGACACATCTCACCGGAAGTTTGAGGAATTATATCTTGAGGTAGTGGCGGGATTAATTGATCCGGCTAAGATAGACTATTTGATTATTAGCCACACGGAACCAGACCATAGTGGGTTAGTGAAAGATATTTTACAATTAGCTCCCTCAATTACTGTTGTTGGTGCAAAGGTAGCTATTCAATTTCTAGAAAATATGGTTCATCAGCCGTTTAAATCAATGCAGGTGAAAAGTGGAGAGCGATTAGATTTAGGCAATGGACACGAATTAGAATTTATATCTGCACCTAACTTACACTGGCCTGACACAATCTTGACTTATGACCACAAAACTAGCACTCTCTACACCTGTGATGTGTTTGGGATGCATTACTGTGATGACCACACTTATGATGAAAATATCACCTTACTTGAGGAAGACTTTCAATATTATTATGATTGCCTGATGGGGCCTAATGCTCGGTCTGTCTTGACAGCTTTAAAGCGGATTGAAAACTTAAAAATAGAAACAGTTGCCACGGGACATGGCCCTTTATTACAACACTATATCTCTGAATGGCTGGGGCGCTATCAAAATTGGAGTTTAGAACAAGCAAAAACAGAGACATTAGTGGCTCTATTTTATGTTGAAGATTACGGGTATAGTGAGCATTTAGCCCGTACCATAGCTCATGGATGTGTGAAAACAGGTGTGGCAGTAGAATTAGTTCCTCTTAATAGTTCCGAGCCTCAAGAAGTTCGAGAATTAGTTGCACAATCTTCTGGTTTAGTAATTGCAATGCCACCCCAATCTCTGGTGATAGCTCAAGCGGCTTTAAGTACGATTTTAGCTGCTGTTCACAAGAAGCAGGCAATTGGTTTATTAGAGTCAGGAGGTGGAGAAGATGAACCTGTTTATCCTTTACGTAATAAGTTTCAAGAACTGGGATTAACTGAAGCTTTTCCACCTATTTTAGTTAAGGAAATTCCTACCCAAGCAACGGAACAGCTTTGTGATGAAGCGGGGACAGATATGGGTCAATGGTTGAACCGCGATCGCACCATAAAACAGATAAAATCTATCAATACCGAGTTAGAGAAAGCTTTAGGGCGGATTAGCACAGGATTATACATCATCACCGCCAAAAAAGGAGAAATTCAGAGTGCAATGCTGGCTTCTTGGGTGACACAAGCAAGTCTTGAGCCTTTGGGAGTGGCGATCGCAGTATCCAAAGATCGGGCAATTGAATCCTTGATGCACGTTGGCGATCGCTTTGTTTTAAATGTTTTAGAAGAAGGCAAATATCAAGGATTAATGAAACACTTTCTCAAGCGTTTTGCTCCTGGTGCAGATAGATTTGCTGGAGTGAAAACATATCCAGCTAAAAATGAATCGCCTGTTTTAGCTGAAGCTTTGGCTTACATGGAATGTGAAATTACTAGTCGCATGGATTGTGGCGATCATTGGGTAATTTATAGCACTGTTCAAACTGGAAGAGTTGCCAAGCTAGATGCACTTACCGCCGTCCATCACCGGAAAATTGGCAATCATTACTAATTTGTCATTTGTCATTTGTCATTGGTCGTTGGTCATTTGTCATTTATCATTAGGCTCCCCTGTTCCCCAACAGACGCGATGAATCGCGTCTCTACAACTCCCAAAAAACTATGTATAAATCTGTTGAGAACACCCCGATTAGTATGTATGAAATCAATCGGGGGCGCGTTGTGCGAACCTTGGAATTTATCCAAGATGTGATTGTGATTTGTTTGTGTATCGGTTTATTTAGCTTCATGGTGCTTCAGGTGAGAGATATGTTTCTCTCCTTGCTTCCACCTCTAGATTTTCATGCTGTTACTGCCGATATTCTCTTTTTACTTATCTTAGTTGAGTTATTCCGACTACTGATTATTTACCTACAGGAACATCGAGTATCTATTGGGGTAGCTGTTGAAGTTTCCATCGTTTCCGCTTTGCGAGAAGTCATTGTTAAAGGTGTTTTAGAAACAAGTTGGAGTCAAGTTTTAGCAACTTGTGCCTTTTTATTAGTGCTGGGAATACTACTGTTACTCCGAGTTTGGCTACCCCCTACTTTTGAAGGTATCGATCCCGAACAACAAGTATCTAAACGCTATAGAAGCCGAGTTAAGTCTGAATTAACACAAACCAATGGTCATTAAAAATAGGGAGTGGGGAGTGGGGAGTGGAGAGTAGTTAGGGAGATGAGGCAATACGGTTCGGATAAGCATTTTTCATTTTCCTTGTGGTCTGGGGAAAGGGTAAGGGGTAAAGGGTAAAGGATGTATTCAAAACCTTTCCCCTTTTCCCTTTCCCCTTTAACCGAACCGTATTGGGAGATGAGGGAGACAAGGATAATAACCAATGCCCAATTCCCCATTCCCAATTCCCAATGCCCAATTCCCAATCCCCCATTATTAACAGAGGTTATTATGTCTGCAAATACTTTAACTACCAGTCATCCTAGAGATGTACAAGTTGCTGAAATTGGTAAAAATACTCTGATTCTGCGATCGCGGACTTGGGACAGATTAAAATTTGAGGTGGAATATTCCCGCCAACGAGGGACTACAGCAAATTCTTATCTGATTCAAGCTGATAAAAAGGCTTTAATTGACCCTCCCGGCGAATCTTTTACCGAAATTTACCTTGAGCAACTTGCACAACATCTAGATTTCATCTCCCTCGATTACATTGTTCTCAGTCATGTCAACCCGAACCGCAGAGCAACCTTGCGAGTATTGCTCTCTCTGGTTCCTCAAGCTACTCTCATTTGTTCTCGCCCCGCCGCCAATGCTCTCAAAACCGCTTTTCCCGAATTTGAATCACCTATTCAAGCGATGCGATCGCAGGATACTCTAAATTTAGGACAAGGACATCTTCTATCATTTATCTCTGTACCGACTCCCCGCTGGGCGGATGGACTTTGTACCTACGATGCCGCTACAAAAATTCTCTACACTGATAAACTTTTTGGCGCTCATATTTGCGAAGATACTTTGTTTGATGAAGATTGGAAGGGATTAGATGCGGAACGTCGTTACTATTTTGAATGTCTCCATGCGCCCCAAGCGAAACAAGTCGAAGTAGCCTTAGATAAAATATCGCTTTTGGGAGCCAGATGTTATGCTCCAGCACACGGCCCGGTTGTTCGTTACAGCCTGAGTCGTTTTACCTATGATTACCGCCAATGGTGTCAAGGACAAAAATCTCAAGAATTAAGTGTCGCTTTGCTTTATGCTTCTGCTTATGGAAATACAGCAATTTTGGCGAATGCGATCGCTCAAGGTTTAGTCCAAAATGGAGTTAATGTAGAATCAATCAACTGTGAACTAGCCGATTCTGCGGAGATTAACCGCATTGTCGAAACCTGCGATGGCTTGATTATCGGCTCACCTACTTTAGGCGGCCATGCACCAACTCAAATTCAAACTGCTTTAGGAATAGTTCTCTCTGTGGCGGCTAAAACTAAGTTAGCAGGGGTGTTTGGTTCTTACGGTTGGAGTGGCGAGGCAATTGATTTACTAGAAAGCAAGCTCAAAGATGCAAATTATCAACTAGGGTTTGAAACGATTCGGGTGCGTTTCAGTCCGACTCCTGAGATTCTCCAACAGTGTCAAGAAGCAGGTGCTTTTTTTGCCCAAAACTTGAAGAAAACTAAAAAACTGCGGACTTCCCGCCAGATTGTCACAGAAACCCATGTAGATCGTACCGAACAAGCGGTGGGGCGGATCATTGGTTCTCTGTGTGTTGTGACAACTCGTGATGAAGAAGCCCACAAAGGCGTTTTAACTTCTTGGGTATCCCAGGCAACTTTTAACCCGCCAGGAATTATGATTGCGATCGCTAATGAGCAGAATGCAGATTTAATGCATCATCCTGGTGATAAATTTGTGCTAAATATCCTCAAAGAAGGAAGAAATGTCCGACGCTATTTTTCTCGTCATAGCACTTTAGGCGATAATCCCTTTGCAAATCTTGCCACAAAAACGGCTCTAAATGGTTGTTTGATTCTGAATGAGGCATTAGCCTATTTAGAATGTACAGTGCAAAATCAGCTTGAATGTGGCGATCGATGGTTAATTTATGCCGTCATCAATCATGGTGAAGTTTTGGAAAACGATGGTGTCACTGCTTTAGAGTATCGGAAATCTGGCAGCTATTATTAATCTGACTTTTTACGGTATTTGAAAAACCTCTCTCTAAATCTCTCTCCTAAAAGGAGAGAGACTTTGAATTTTCCCCCTTCCCGCGACGAGTTGGGGGTTAGGAAGTTTTTCGTGAGGGACTTCCAGAGAATAAAATATACAGTTAATAAAAATGATAATCATTCTGAAAGGGAGAGAGCAGTTGCCGACAGCAACTGCTCTCTCCTAACAAAATATATGCAAGATAAATGTCTGCACTCAACAATAAAAGAGCGCAGTGAGGAGAATGGCTATTGCACGAAAAACTGTTATTTAACTTCTAACAATTACGTTGCTCCGTAACAAATATCAACAAACCACTTGCCTACGTTTGGTAAATTCTCTTGACCCAAATTAGTCAAACGTGAAATTTTATTTTCAATTTCTTGCATAGCTTCTTTAGTTAAACGCACCCCATTAGCATAAGTTTGAGTGACTAACTTATCGCCAACGTTGTGACTTTCAAAAATCCTCTAAAATATCAACTATAAGATCACTAGTTGCTTTAGATTCTGTAAAATATAAAAATAGTTCATCTAACTCTGGAAGATTTACCTCTAAGATTGATTTGAAGAATATCAGCTAATTTTGTGATTCCAGTATCTGCTGATATTTTGTTAGCACTCAACCCCAAACAAGCAGTAATTAGAGTAACTGCAACGGCGATGTGGTCAGTTGCTTGGCAGTCACATTAATAACTACTAAAGCGGGTCTGATTGAATCAGCCGCTTCCGCTTCAATAGTTATACAGTTTTTTCAAAAATTAAATAAGTAGGACTTACGCATTGACAGAAAATACCAAATATGGGTTCTTTGAAAAAGCACGTCTGTCGTAGGGGTTTAGCATTGCTAAACCCCTACAGATGACCATCGAAGAACGATTAATAAAAGGCTGAAACGACCCATTTTCGTATATGCATACCATGATTAAGTTGTACAGTGCGTAAGTCCTAATAAGATTGATTCCTATGGCTAAAAATGCCTCACTAAGTTGATATTGCTTACTGCACAATCTGATAACACCCATTGGCATTAGGAGGCGCTGTTTGTGTTGAGGCAGTTGTGAGTAGCAGTGAGTTAGGTGCTTGGCCTAAGCCATTACCTGTAGCAATTACATCAAAAATGACTCCGGGCGGGACTTGTTGATTCGCAACTTCTACTGTGATTGGTGGGTTGAAGGCATTATTGATCAATGGGTCAAATTGGTCAGGTAGAACTGGATTGAAGTTATATGTACCAGCCGTAAGTTCTGGGTAAGGAATAGCAGTTTTGGGTGTTAGGTCTGTGATACGAGTTTCATCCACATTTGGGCTAGAGGATTTGCTAATACGGAAATCTATAACAGCGCTAGTTTCCGAAAAGCGATACCAACGTCCTTTAAATTTACCTGGATTAGGCTGTGTTAAATCCTCTGGAATCACAAAGGGTGATTGATTAAATAATGGTTGACCTGAGGGACCTTGTAGTGTTCCTGTGATCGCTACTGTATAAGCACTATTAGGCGCTCCTGTAAAGGTTCTAGAAGCAATTGTACTGGAAGTACCAGATTGCACAAAACGTACATTAATATTTCCTGGTGTTACATTTACATATTTACTAGCTTGACGAAAATCTACATTCTCCAAAACTTTTTGACCGTTGACAATCACATCAACTGGTGATGCAGTAGGAACCGCAGCGTTAATAACTCTTAATTTGGCAGGGCATCTATAAGGGTTTAGAAGAGAATCTAGTAGACTTAGGCTTCCAGTGGGCAATTTTTGTGAAGGCTCTGTAGATAGTTGAGAATAGGCTAAACCTTTGTATGGATAACTAGTCAAACTAATTAAAGATAATGTCAAAGCACCTAAGAATAATCGTCTTGTTAGAAACATATCTTCCTCCTATCGTGAGACAAAAATAACAAATGATCAAGCTTTGTTTTGCATAAAAAATGATGCGATAATCATCACAAAGATTTTTTATGTATGGGGATATAGATGCAGGTTTTGTCAACGTAAAAGACAACGGGCGCACAATAACGTTCGCCTCAAGACATTAGACTTGGGCAGAATATCATTGCAGCAGCACATATAGTGGCTGGCTTCAAGTGTCCAACGTGACAAATGCTTTGGTGGAGGCTGCTTGAAGTTTGTTGATAGCGCACTTCATAGTTCTAATATTTCACGATTTTTAGGAGAATGCAAGGACAATTAAGCGGTTAATAGCTGTCATTTAACCATTTAATAATGTATTAGTTGCTTGATAACGAATTTATATGTGTAGTTATATATGTAGGTAGTTGACATAGTGAGCAGTATTTACTTCTGCACCCCAAACCGCCGCATCATCTCCTGCAATTCCACCGCCTCCCCATCCGGCGTGTACACAACCTCACCCGACATCGCAATCACAATTCTCTATGAATTCTGAGTCTCATAGCTAAAGTCCACTCAAGTGGACTAAATGATCAATTCAGTCCACTTAAGTAGACTTCAGCTATCAGCCCTGAACTTCAGTTCTGGGCGGGATGTCGGTGAGTGTGACGGTTTCACTTTAACAAAGCCTTACAAGGAGAAAGGCTTTAATTTTTCCCCAACCCTTGTAAAGAAGCTTGCTCGGTAGTTAGATTTTCAGGAACTTTACCCGTTGTCGGCTAATCTTAGTGCCAGTCCCCCATACCCAATATCGTGATCTAAGATTGTTGGGTATTCTATAAATTGCGATCGCCACTATACGGATGATTGAAGTTGAACATCTGAGTAAAATATACGGCTCTACCCCAGCGATTACTGATGTCACTTTTAGCGTCGAGCCTGGGGAGATTTTAGGCTTGTTAGGCCCCAATGGCGCTGGAAAAACCACAACCATGCGGATTCTGGCTGGTTATTTACCGGCAACCAATGGAAATGCCCGGATTGCTGGTTATGATGTCCATGAAAATTCCCTGGCTGTACGCCAACGCATTGGTTATTTACCGGAAACACCACCGTTGTATCCAGATATGACGGTGGAGGGATTTTTGCATTTTGTCGCCCGAATTAAAGGAGTTTCAGCAGGCGATCGCCCCAACAAAGTAACAGCCGCCATCGAACGCTGCAACCTAGAAGATAAGCGAAAGGTAATTATCCGCAAACTCTCAAAAGGATACCGCCAAAGAGTCGGAATTGCTCAAGCGATCGTCCACGATCCACCAGCAATCATTCTCGATGAACCCACCGTTGGACTCGATCCTCGACAAATAATTGAGGTGCGGAATTTAATTAAAAGCCTTGCTGGGACTCACACAATTATTCTTTCCACCCACATTCTGCCAGAAGTGAGTATGACTTGTAGCCGTGTCGCCATCATCAATCGCGGCAAAGTCGTAGCAACTAATACACCAGAAAACCTAATGACCCAGTTGACAGGTGGTTCAGGGTATGAATTGGAAATAGAAGGAGAAGCTGCTCTAGCGAAACAGGTATTGCAAAAAGTCGCGGGTGTGAGTCTGATAGAATCAATTCCGACAGCCGGTCATCAACCCCAGGCAAATCGCGCTTACCTGCGGGTAATATCGCAACCGGGAAAAGAACCAGGAAAGGATATTGTCACAACATTAGTGCGTGCAGGATTTGGTTTACATGAACTGCGGCGAGTAAACGCTACCTTAGAAGACGTATTCTTGCAACTGACCACAGAAGAAAAGAATTTCGAGACTGAGGTAGACTTAGCAGCAGATAAAGAAGGAGAGGCAGCGTAAATGGGTGTAGTACTGAGTAATATCATTGCCATTTATCGCCGGGAGTTGCAGAGTTATTTTGTATCGCCATTAGCTTATGCGATCGCAGGTATATTTTGGTTTCTCGCGGGGTTATTCTTCGTGATGATTTTGCTAGGGCCAGATGGCATTTTGTTAGGAGTTGCGGCAATAGATGCACAAGGGCAACAGATGGGAGTACCAGTACCGCCGATAGATGTCCCTTACGAATTTGTCCGAGCATTTTTGGATCGCATGGGATGGCTATTGTTGTTTATCCTGCCAATACTCTCAATGGGACTCTATGCCGAAGAACGGAAGCGGGGCACTTTAGAACTATTAGCCACCTCACCAATCACCAATTGGGCGGTGGCGGTAGGTAAATTATTAGGCGTGCTAACATTTTTTACCACGATGGTTTTACCCATGCTAGTGTTTGAAGCGATCGCTATTAGTGCCTCAAATCCACCAATGGCGCCTTCAATTCCCTTACTGGGCCATTTTGGATTAATCTTGCTAGCAGCAGCAATTTTATCTGTAGGAATGTTTATTTCCTCATTAACAGACAGCACAATTCTGTCTGCCGTTCTTACCTTTGCAGTAATTTTATTATTGTTATTGATTGATTTAATCGGCAAAATTGTCCCTGGCCCCATCGGCGAAGCTTTAGGTTATCTATCTTTGCTGAAACATTACAACACATTAATCCAAGGCATTTTTGATACCAGCACCTTCATTTTATTCGGCAGTTATATTTTTTTGGGCATCTTTCTCACCGCTCAATCAATTGATGCACTGCGCTTTCAAAGGCAATAGTCATTTGTCATTGGTCATTGGTCATTGGTCATTTGTCATTTGTCATTTGTTATCTGGTACATTGCCAATTGAGTTTAGGTAGGAGTTTAATTTTGGTGCTAGTTCGTTAATGATTGTTTTGATTGCATTTATCTGTTCGGTAGTTAAAAGGTTACGAGTGTAAGCTCGTCTTAACCAATGTTGAGTTTCATTGAGAGAGCCTCTTGCTATTTTTATGAAACGTCTATTTTCTTGAAAACTACCTCTTCCTACACCTTCTGCTATATTCGCACCGATACTATCTGCCGAACGTACAATCTGTTTACCAATCGTATCTTTTGCAAAAAAATTCCATCCTTCAACAATTTTCCAAATGTCATCAGCTAATTGTTCTGATAATTGATAAACCTGTAATTATTGGAAACGCTTTGTTGCCATTTATTCAGTTATCTTGCTTACTTTACTTATTTTTAGTCACTCAATTCTCATCCATATATTTTTACTTGTCACCATTTTTAGAGAAATGACCAATGACCAACAAGCAATGACCAATGACCAACGACCAATGACAAATGACAAATGACAAATAATATGAAAATAGTTGCAAAAAATAAACTGTGGAAATATTTATTTTGGTTAGGCCCATTCCTAATTACTGTCGGCTTAACAGTTGGATTAGTCTCTGAACAGTGGGGACTAATTCCATTAATATTTTTAATTACGGGAATTGTGATTAGTGGGTTGGGGATAATATGGCAAAGCTATCAGACTAACTGGTGGAAGCGTCGTTCTACCCAAGCTGGGACTAATGCCCTAGTGGCAACTTTAGCAGTATTGGCAATATTGGGATTGATTAACTTTTTGGGAACTCGCTATCACTGGCGGGCAGACTTAACGGAAGCTCAATTATTTACCCTTGCGCCCCAGTCACGGGAATTAGTAAGTGCATTACCAGAGCCGGTTAAGGTGTGGGTGTTTGATATTAACCAGAATCCCCAAGACCAAGAATTGCTAGAAAATTATCAACGACAAAGCTCAAAATTTAAATATGAGTATATTGACCCCCAAACAAGACCAGGACTAGCAGAAAAGTTTGGCGTCAAAGATTACGGGGAAGTTTATTTAGAATCTGGCGATAAACGGCAATTAGTGCAAACAGTCAATCAAAATGAGCGTCTGTCAGAAATCAGATTAACTAGTCGCCTGCAACAACTAACAAGTTCAACCACAGCCAAAGTTTACTTACTCCAAGGTCATGGCGAACGCCAACTTTCGGCTGGTAAAGATGCAATATCACAAGCAGTTCAGGGATTAGGCGACAAAAACTTTACAACATCTCCGCTGAATCTAGCAGAAACCTCCAAAGTTCCTCAAGATGCCGCTGTCGTCATAGTAGCTGGCCCCAAGCGAGGGCTGTTTGAGGGCGAAGTCAAAGCTTTACAAGAATATCTGAATCGTGGCGGTAACTTACTGTTGATGATTGACCCTAATACCGATCCCAAACTTAACAGCTTGCTACAAGAGTGGGGTGTTCGTTTAGATAATCGTTTAGCAGTCGATGTTTCAGGTGAAAGCGTGATAGGACTTGGCCCTGCAACGCCCTTAATTACAGAATACGGACAACATCCAATTACCAAAGATTTCGGTAACGGTAATTCTTTTTATCCAGTTGCACGACCACTAGAAATTACCTCTGTACCTGGTGTTGAGGCTACTCCACTACTACGAACCAAACCCTACCCCAGCAGTTGGGCAGAAAGCGACCTCCAAAGCGAAAAATTGGAGTTTAATGCAGATAAAGACCTTCCAGGGCCTCTTACCTTGGGTGTTGCCTTAACAAGAAAACAAGCAGCTAAATCTGCTACCACTCCCCAAACTTCACCAACACCTTCACCCCTACCATCACCAACCACCCAAGCTCAAACTCCCCCCACTCCCCCTGCTTAACAGCTACCGAGTCAAGGTTAATAGTTTTAGGAAATTCTAACTTCGCTACCGATGGCTTGTTTCAACAGCAACTAAATGGAGATGTATTCCTCAACTCAGTTACTTGGCTGAGTCAACAGGATCAGCAACCCCTTTCCATTCGCCCCAAAGAACCGAAAAACCGTCGAATAACCCTGACTACTACCCAAGGCAATCTTTTAATAGTGTCGTCTTTATTGGTTTTACCCTTAATTGGGTTTGCGATCGCAGTTCTTCTCTGGTGGAAACGACGGTAGATCGGAAGAG
>NZ_JAWJTF010000009.1:0-116314 GCF_048836525.1 Nostoc sp. CALU 546 | reverse complement strand
AATGACAAATGACCAAAAAATGAAATTGCCACGAACGACTTTAATTTTGATAGTGTTAGCCTTGGGTTTAGGTGGTTTTGTTTACTTCTATGAAATTCGGGGCGCAACTGTACGAGAAGAAGCAAAGGAGCAAAAGCAGAAAATTTTCTCTTTTGCAGAAGATGATGTCCAGTCCTTAACGGTCAAGACAAAAAAACTCACCTTAAATCTGGAACGTAGCCCTGAATCTAGTAACCCCAAGTGGTTAATCAAATCTCCGATATCTGGCCCAGCAAATGACGCTATTGTTTCTTATTTAATGGATTTGCTGGTCAAAGGTAATAGCGATCGCACTTTATCAACTCCAGCAAAAGAGCTTGGACAATTTGCCTTAGATCAACCCCAAGCAACTATCAATATCACCCTGAAAAACCGACAAAGCCATCAATTAATTTTAGGAAAATCTAACTTTAACGGTCGTTTCTTATATGCTCATACTGACCCAGCTACAAAACCCGATGGAAATATAAATGTACTATTGGTATCTACAGATTTTGCAAATGCCGTGAATCGGGAATTATCAGAGTGGAAGCAACCTGTAGATAATAGTCAGAAACTACCTGGACTCAGCACCCCTTTACCAACTCCGACCAATGGTAAATGAGCAATTACGCTTTCTGTGGTATGTTTCGGTAACGCCCAGTCAACTTAGAGCCAAGGCGAATAGAATTGGAGGTTTATAGCCGTCTTTTTAACGTCAAGTTGACTTCAAATCTCACTAGTTTTTCTAAGTTACTATGACAAATCCGACAGCAACACTGCTAATTTCCTGCCCCGATCAACGGGGATTGGTGGCGAAATTTGCCAATTTCATCTACTCTAACGGTGGTAATATTATCCATGCAGATCAGCATACAGACTTTGCCGCTGGGTTATTCCTCACGCGCATTGAATGGCAGTTAGATGGGTTCAATTTACCGCAAGAATTTATTGCCCCTGCTTTTAATGCGATCGCCCAACCTTTAGGTGCTAAATGGGAAATACGTTTTTCTGATACAGTACCACGCATAGCTATCTGGGTAAGTCGGCAAGACCATTGTCTATTTGACTTAATTTGGCGACAACGTGCCAAAGAATTTATTGGTGAAATTCCTTTAATTATTAGTAACCATAGTAATCTCAAGATAGTTGCAGAGCAATTTAATATTGACTTTAAACACATTCCTATTACTAAAGACAATAAATCAGAACAAGAAGCCCAACAACTAGAATTACTACGCCAGTACAAAATAGATTTAGTTGTATTGGCGAAATATATGCAGATTGTTAGTGCAGAGTTTATTAGTCAATTTCCACAAATTATTAATATACATCATTCATTTTTACCAGCATTTATCGGAGCAAATCCTTATCACCGAGCTTTTGAACGTGGGGTAAAAATTATTGGCGCAACGGCTCATTATGCCACTGCCGATTTAGATGCAGGCCCAATTATTGAACAGGATGTGGTGCGAGTCAGTCACCGTGATGAGGTTGATGATTTGGTGAGAAAAGGCAAAGATTTGGAGAGAGTTGTATTAGCAAGAGCGGTGCGATCGCACTTACAAAACCGTGTATTAGTATATGGGAATAGAACAGTAGTATTTGAGTGATTTTATATGCGAATGAATGTAATTTTACGAGAGATGAGTATAAAAATATTAAGAGTTATCGCTGGGTTTGCGAAAGCGAAGTTAAATAGTTAATAGCCTGACAGTATGAAGATATTATGATCCGTGACAACTTCATCGTCCGCAAAATGAACAGGTCGGAAATTGATTTGGCGATTACTTGGGCAGCAAGCGAAGGTTGGAATCCAGGAAAGTATGATGCTGAATCTTTTTATCAAACTGACAACAATGGTTTTTTCTTGGGCGAGTTGAATGGTGAGCCAGTGGGGTGTATTTCTGCTGTTGCTTACGATCAAAACTTCGGCTTTCTCGGTTTTTACATTGTGAAACCCCAGTTTCGTGGGCAGGGGTTGGGTATGAAAATTTGGAAGACTGCAATGGATTATCTAGGTGCTGACCGTAACATCGGCTTAGATGGTGTAGTAGCTCAACAAGATAACTACAAAAAGTCTGGTTTCCAAATCGCTTATAAGAATATTCGTTATCAAGGGGTGGGTGGCGGTGTTATGCCTGCTGGTATCATCGAACTGAAAACTGTGCCTTTTGAAGATTTGGTGGCTTATGATTGCCAAATTTTTCCTTCTAAGCGTCCACAATTTCTGCGGCATTGGATTGAACAGCCGGAAAGTACTGCTTTCGGATTTATCAAAAATGGATATCTTGTTGGTTACGGAGTTATCCGGCCTGCCCATACAGGTTTTCGGATTGGGCCACTGTTTGCTAATGATGAACAGATTGCTGAAGTATTATTTCAAGCCTTGCTTGCAGAAAATCCTCATGCCCCAGTGTTTTTTGACGTGCCAGATGCAAATGTACAAGCTATTAACCTAGTTCAACGTTGCCAATTGCAGACAGTCTTTGAAACGGCTCGGATGTACACTAAAGAAATTCCTAATTTACCTATTAATCGCGTCTTTGCTGTGACAAGTTTGGAACTAGGTTAGAAACTGACAAACTAATGAATGTGTTTAGACACTTAGTATACAATTTTACTGTAAGCGCGTGAGTTTTTCTATGAGTCTATGATAATAGAACAGTAGTATTTTGTACCTTACGTTGGCGTACCCTCTCGTAGAGAAGTTTAAATCTGCTGTATATACAAACAAAGTCCGCGTAGGCGGACTTTAAAATAGTTATTTCAAGAATTGCCGTTGCTGTTTTACTTAGCTGAAACTAACTCTGTCTCATCTTTCGATTTATCTCTGATTTTAAAGTAGTAATAAAGATTACCAACAGTTAAGTCTGATGCCTGTTGCAAATTAGATGTAACTAAAGTTTTATAACCAGTAATTCCAGCTTGTTCACTAATATAAAATTCGTACTCTCGACGTAGTTCAGGCTCGAATAAAAATAACAACTGGTCACGAAGTGAATAGAAATGGGATTTTTCGGTTAAATTTTCATATACTAATTGTTCTGGCGGTTCTACTAAATTGATTGTGGAGTAGTGAGTATCTGTACTATTAAAATCAGCGCTACTTAAAAGTTTTAAATCTGATGAAGGAAGCGATCGCATCCAATCAACATGATTTTGCCACGAATCCAATACCGCTAAATCATGATTTTTAATGCGGATAATTTCGGGAAAGAGAAAATCAAGCTCATCATGTGATTCGCAGCGATTAATCACAGTGAGAGCATCTTCACAGATTTTATCTTGGAGTAGGATAAGGCGATCGCTCACTGCTGAAATCTCATTCTGCACTTGATAAGTTGCAACAATCGCCTGTTCAATTGCCCAAGCGCATTCAAGTCTGCGTAATTGACCAGCTGCACAGGTTTCTTCCAGTAAATGGGGATTGCTGTAATCTGCTAAAGCCGTAAACAACATTCCCCTAACGCCATCAATCTCAGCGTTTCTTCGGCTGAAATCTTGCAATTGCATCGCTGAACGGAAGCGGTTTATCGCCTGGATAAACACTCCATACGCTCTCACTAAAGCTGTGCGGTGTTGTTCAAATTTGATGTCTTGGGCTACTTGTTCGATTATTTGTCTAATTTCTACTCCTTGGTCTTTTAAGGCTTGTTTCAAGTCAATAAAGCCGTTTTTAACTTCCAGCCTCATTTGTTCTACTTCTTTTCTTAATTTCATTGTTTGGTGTAGGTTTACTGCTGTCAGTGCTACACCTGCTATTGTTCCCACACCTATCAAGGCTGTAGTTGCTTGCAGCACACCCAAGCTAGTCTGTATAGTTTGCAATCCATTCAGTACTGCTGTAAAGCCTTGCTGAGTTTGATACATCTGCGCCCCACTAGTAACAAAATTTGAAGCAGCTACCAGTGGTGATAAAGGGCTGTTGTTGACAGTAGCACCAATAGCATGACCAACAAACTGTCCGGTAACTGTATCTCTAGCCATGCTTAAAGGCACTCCATTGCTCAAGACTTGTAGATATTTACTACTTTCAATACCAGCTTGAATTGCAGGCGCAAATTGGAAAAGCATATTTTTAGGTTGCTAAAAGCTAATTTTCTTGAGCCTAACTGGTATAAAAAAGTAAATATAACCGTATTTATTCGGTATATTAATAAATTTTGTCTAAATCTGGGCATACTAAGCCTGAAAACTTATTGCCTTACATAGTTTATGGATACTTCACTAGTTACCTCTCAAACTGTTGAGCTATTGTCGCAGATTACTGGACAAAAACTGGCTCAAAAAAATCTCACGCCGCCCGTAATATTTCTGGCAAATTTAGTCACGGTGCTGCTAGGAGTAATATTTGTAGATGGCACAGTAGCAGAGTCAGAAAAGCAACGTTTACTAACAACCCTTTATCGATTTAGTCTTCCAGAAAGTGATGTGCGTAAGTTGACACATTTAATGATTAAGGGTGTCAAAGATAATCAAGTTTATAAGCAAGTTAATAGCTTACTAGCATTGGCGGCTCCACTTTCAGAGTCAGAAAAGCTTTTGTTAATTGGATTTGGCTATGAAATGTCAGCAGCAGATGGAGAAATTGACCCCCACGAGAAAAAATATTTGGAGATACTTGCCAAGCATTTAGGTATTAAACCACAACATTTAGCAATTTTAGAAGCTGGCTTTACTCATCAAGAAAATGCCGAACCTCTTGCTTTAAATGAAGTGCATTTTTTACTCAATCCTGCTCGTTTTCAAGAACTGGATACTATATTTGTTAAGGCTGCTAGTGATATGTTATCCACTCTACCTGCTAAACCAAAACACAAAATAACTAAACCGTACAAAAATGTATCTTACGGAGAATTGAAAAAGTTCCAAGAATATCGCAGAAAAGTAGACAATTGTTGTTATCAGCTATTTCAGATAATCCAAGACTGTACCAATCGTGGCTTCTTGCCTCACACTTTGATAGAGGAGTTAGGGCAAGTCTCACAAAAAGTACAATACCAGCGCTTTCGGATATCAGTACTAGGGGAGTTTAGTCAAGGAAAATCAACTTTACTTAATGCCTTACTAGGTGAAGAAATTCAACCTGTGAGAGAGATTCCTTGTAGTGGTATGGTAACAGTTTTAAAATATGGAACCCAAAAGCGGGTAGTCTGTCGTTATAAAGATGGACGGGAAGAAGAAATTCCTTTTGAGCAATATCAAATAAAAGCAACAATTTCAGAAGATGCAGCACTTGGATGTCTCAGTGATGAACTAGCACATGATGAAATTGATGAAATTGTTTTTGAGCATCCTGATTTAGAGTTATGCAGTAGTGGGGTAGAAATCGTAGATTCTCCAGGATTAAACGAACATCCTGACCGCACCGCCATTACTCAAAAACTGCTGAAGGATACGGATGCAGTTATATTCCTAACTAATGCCTCCCGTTCTCTAACTCAGGTAGAACGCGACTTACTCCAGGATGTGAGAAATCAACTAAATCATGGTGAAGAAAATGAACCTGCTAACAATCTTTTTGTAGTAGGAAATTTTATAGATTTAGTCCGTAGCGAAAAGGGACGTGAGCAAGTTCGACAGAGGATCGAAAGATTTGTACAAGGTCAAAATCCTATAGTTGCAGGTGAAAACCGTGTTCATTTTATTTCTGCTCAAGCTGCCCTGGATGCAATTTTACGGGGAGATGAAGATGAGTATTTCAACGCGTTCCAAAATTTTACCCAGTCTATTGAAAACTTTTTGACGTTTGATAGGGGAACAGTCAAAATTAAACACTCTATTAATCAAATAAATAGAGTTATCGAAAAAGGTTTAGATGGGCTATATAAATCGAATGGTACTTTAGATGGAAAAATTCAAATTTCTGAAGCAGAAAAGCAGAAAATTTTAGAAAAAATAGGAGAAGCTAGTGGACGCGATGTCAGAATCCGTCTATTGGCAGATCACTTGATAGACAAAGTATTTGATCAAACTGCTGAATCTTGGGATGAGTGGCGTGAAGGATTGGGCGATCGCATGGCTCAAAAGAGCCAATATTGGAATTCTGAACACAGCCCTGTTTTTAGCCAAGATAAGCTCATTAGAGATTATACAAATCAATTTATTAGAGATTTGTCAACAGAAATAGACCAATGGGGAAATGAAAAACTTAAGGAAGTCATTTTAAAAGAAAATATTAAGTATTTAGATACTAGTATTGCTTATGAATTAGATGCAATTCAAGGCGAATTTAACAGCCTAGACCAAAACATACAAACCAATTTTAGCAAGCAACTTCAAATTTCTATTGATGGTATAAATGATGACTTTACAGGTATGGGAGGATTTGGCAGTGGTGTTGGAATAGGTGGTGCTTTAGCAGCTGGATTAATAGTATTTACAGGACTTGGTTTTATTGCCGTAATTGTTGCAAGTGTAGCTGCTGCAATTGCAGGTTCGTTTGGTTTTGGAATGCTAGACTTTGATGGACTTAAAGACCAAATAAAAGGGAAAGTTTTTGAACTAGGATTTGAAAAATTCGATGAGTCAATGGATAAAATATTCGATAAATTAAATGAAATAGTTAACTCAGTCTTTGAAAACCGAGTTGAATCAGCTAGTCGAGTCATCGCACAAGCGATCGCACTTTACGAAAATCTCCTCGAACAGCAGGAAAAGGCTCACAACGAAACTTTGGAACAACGTGAGGCTGAAAAGATGTGGATTTACCAAAAGCGCCAAGAACTTGAGCAAGTACAGGATGGGCTGGAAATCATTGTCAGTAAATGCACGATTGTTTAATCACATTCCTTTTGTAACTAATCTCGCCTCATAATAAAGAAAGATTAAGCTGCACTCAGAAAACTCTCAATGAGCCAAACTAGCCTAAATTTAGTTGCAATATCTATCTTTCTCATGACCCTATCGGTACTGCTGGGGCCGTTCTTAAACTTATCACCGGCAGTACCGGCACTTGCTACCTTCACCATCTTAGGCATAGCGACATTAGATAGTTTCAGCTTGCAAGGCAAGGGTGGTACTATCTTTTTGGATTGGATAGCTGGTTTTTCAAGTGAACACCGCGATCGCATCGTCCACCACGAAGCTGGGCATTTCTTAGTTGCTTACCTGTTGGGTATTCCCGTTACCGGCTACACACTCAGCGCTTGGGAAGCCTGGAAACAGGGGCAACCTGGGCAAGGCGGCGTTAGCTTTGATGATGGCGAATTAGCATCTCAACTAGAAGCAGGTAAAATTAGTGCCCAAATGCTAGACCGCTACTGCACTGTTTGGATGGCGGGTATTGCTGCTGAAACCCTAGTTTTTAATAATGCTGAGGGTGGATCTGATGATAAAAACAAACTGATAGGAGTCTTGACAATTTTAGGCTTTTCTGAATCAGCTTATCAGCAGAAACTACGGTTTCATACCCTCCAGGCAAAAACTCTACTGCAAGAAAATTGGTCTAGCTACGAGGCTTTAGTTAATGCCATGCGACAACGCACTTCGGTAGAAGATTGTCATGCTGAGTTAGGAGTAGGGAGTGGAGAGTGAGTACAGGCTGGCGAATGATGGATTATACCTTTTAGAATTACAGGTGATCGCACTACTACAATGTCTCAGCTAGTTTTGAGAGTTTGTAGTAAGGACTATAGTGCTTAGAAAATCAGGACTAAAGTCCTTACTACGAACTTGCTTCTTCAATCAACTCTGGCGCGGAGTGCGGGAGATGGAAAGAGAGTTTCAAATCCAGCTTGTCGCTCGTTTAAGGGTTCTAAAGCATCATTCCAAAGGCTTTCATAATAAAAGAAGGTTACGCCTAAACCGCGTTCTTGAGCAGCACGCACTTGAGATTTAATTTGCTGCATGGGAACTGGGTTATTTCGTAACCCGGTCATAATGCCAATTCCAGTTGGAATTGTTTGTTGCGCTTCCTGAATTTCTGGGCGGGAAATATTTGCCACAAAACTTTGCAGATCGGGACGATAAATTTGCACAATTAACTCGTCCACAATATTTTGTCGCATCCAACTTAGCCAATCTTGCAGGTGAAACTTGTAAGCAAAATCATAGTAATTGGGAGAAACGGAGAAAATCGCCTGGGGTTTTCTCTGCTTTACCGCTTGGTTAAGTTGTACCATGAACGCCGTAATTTTATCTGCCCGCCACTTTATCCATGCCTGATCTTGAGGATTAGTTGGGGGAGGATTCTTAGTTTCTTTGGTGTATAAAGCAACCGTATATTGGTCGTAACCAAACTCGTGAGGCAAACTCATGTGATCGTCAAACTGAATGCCATCGGCATCATATTGAGTAACAGTTTCCAGCACAAGATTGGTGATGAACTGTTGCACTTGGGGATGGAAGGGATTAAGCCACATCACCTCACCCGCTGCACTGATTGAAGTTTGGCTACCATCCCGCTTTTGTGTGAACCAATCTGGATAATTCAGTGCAAGTTCCGAGGTTGGGGGAGCCATAAAACCAAACTCAAACCAGGGAATTACTAGCAATCCTTGGCGATGTGCTTGAGTAATCAGGTCTGCAAGAATATCATGTCCATCTGAACCTTTGTAGACAAAAGGTTGAATACCTGCACGTTGCGCGATCGCACTGGGATACATCACATACCCAGAATTCCATACCACCGGATAAACTGTATTGAAGTTCATCCGCCGCAGTTGAGTTACCGCATCCTGCACTTTGGCGCGATTCTTGAGGGTGTCAAAATCATTAGTAGTCATCCAAACCCCGCGAATTTCCTGACGGGGTATCTGTGCGATGGCAGGAGTGAAACTGTCTACCAGTAATACCGTAACAAAGGATATTAAAATGAGAATCGGAAAAAGAGACTTGAGCGCTCGCCGCCAAATTTGAACAATAAAAGGTGATTTCATAGATTTGAATGATGCATTAGCTACCCACACACGCCATTGCTCGTTTTTATGATTGAATCTACTAACCATATAGTTTACAAGTATTTATGCTTACTACAGGATTGATGAGTTGGTAGTTGTTCGTTCCCTGCTTATGGAACTTTTGCACCAGAAAAACTAAAGCAGACAAATTAAGATAGTTGACGCAGCTAATAAGCATTTGTGCCCAATAGATATTGGTATGGGGAATTGGGAATAGGGAATTGGGCATGGGGCATTGGGTATGAGGGAAGAGATAAGGAAGGGGTACAAGGTAAAATTTTCTCCTTTATCTTTCCTTGCCTCCCCTGCTCCCCTGCCTCCCCTGCTCCCGATCTTCACATTCCCCCATGCCCTACCTGTGTCACAATAAAGAACTGTAATAAGAAAAATATTGTTAAGGTAATTTAGTGAGTCCAACTGCTCAATCCACGGCAAGTGCGCGTCGCGTAGTATTTCCTTTTACGGCAATAGTGGGCCAGGAAGAAATGAAACTGGCGCTGCTATTGAACGTGATTGACCCCAAAATCGGGGGTGTAATGATTATGGGCGATCGCGGCACCGGGAAATCCACAACTATCCGGGCGCTGGCGGATCTGCTGCCAGAAATTTCTGTGGTTGCCAATGATCCCTTCAGTAGTGATCCTAGCGACCCCGACTTAATGAGCGATGAAGTCCGCCAACTGTTAGAACAAGGGGCGGAAATTCCTGTAGCTCACAAAAAAGTCCAAATGGTAGACCTGCCACTAGGAGCCACAGAAGACCGAGTTTGTGGCACAATCGATATCGAGAAAGCTTTATCTGAAGGTGTCAAAGCTTTTGAACCGGGACTACTGGCAAAGGCTAACCGAGGCATTCTCTATGTGGATGAAGTCAACTTACTAGACGACCACCTTGTAGATGTGTTACTCGACTCCGCTGCCAGTGGATGGAACACTGTAGAACGGGAAGGTATTTCTATACGTCACCCAGCACGTTTCGTTCTTGTGGGTTCTGGAAATCCAGAAGAAGGTGAACTACGCCCCCAATTGCTCGATCGCTTTGGGATGCACGCAGAAATTCACACAGTAAAGGAACCGGCTTTGCGGGTGCAAATTGTAGAACAACGGGCGGATTTTGATCAAAATCCTCCAGCATTTCTCGAAAACTACAAACCCCAGCAAGAAGCATTACAACAGCAAATTGTCAATGCTCAACAGCTTTTGCCAAAAGTGAACATGGACTATGATCTACGGGTGAAAATTTCTGAAGTCTGCTCAGAACTGGATGTAGATGGTTTGCGGGGTGACATTGTTAGTAACCGCGCCGCCAAAGCCTTAACAGCTTATGAAGGACGCACTGAAGTTACAGTTGATGATATCCATCGCGTAATTACGCTATGCTTGCGTCACCGACTGCGGAAAGACCCCTTAGAATCGATTGATTCTGGCTATAAAGTCGCCAAAGTTTTTAGCCGTGTTTTTGGCGTCGAACTACCAGAAAGTGATACTGCACAAAAGAACGGCACAGGTCAAAAGTTAGGAGCTAGAGGTTAAAAGTTAGGAGCGGAGCCGGAAACGCTCCGCCTCCGATGAAGAATTAATAGTTAAGAGTTTTGAATGGAAAGCTGCTTCATATCTCACAACTTTAATTCCTCAATCAGCACTGACTATAAATCACAACTCCTAACTCTTAACTCAGCACTTAGCACTCAGCACTGAATATGAGATTTTGGTCTTTTTGGTTCAACAGCTTTATTCTATCTAGCCAATACGATCCGCCCAGGTTTGTAGAGTTATTGATGCTCTTATTAGCGATCGCTATGCTGGCAATAGGCAGTATTTTACCCGACAGGCCGTATTTAATCTTATGCCTGAGCTTATTAGTGGGGTCATCTATTTCTATCTTAGTGCGGGAAGCGATCGCCCCCTCACCCCAGACACGAATTACCCAACTAACAGCATCTCTATTGCTCATCATCAGCCTCTATGGCTTTGCTGACTTAATGTACACTCTTTAAAATTAGTCATTTGTTATTTGTCCTTTGTTATTTGTTAGTTATAAGCCAATACGGTTGAGTTAAGGAAAATTGTAAGTTTGGTTAAGCAAAGCGCAACCCAACAAAGCCCCGAAAATGTTGGGTTTCATTCCTCAACCCAACTTACAGATTTCAAGATTTTTGGCGCTAACCCAAGCGTATTGGATAACTCAATACGCTTGGGTTAAGGTTTATTGGTGTAGGTAATTGGTCTTTGAAGACGCGATAAATCGCGTCTCTACATGAGGGTTTTGTTGCTCATTCTGAACTGTGTTGAGTTATAAACACCAATAGACCAATGACTAATGACTAATGATTCCATTTTTGCATTTCCACCAATTCCATACACAACTCATTAATTTGCTCCAAATCAGGTTTATGAGGTAGGGCAGATTGTTCGCAAACAATTTCCATTTCGGCAACCAAATCTTCTGCCATTTTCATTACCTGCTCATAAGAATACTCACCCTTTAAAATAGCTTTTAAATCCTCAACATCACCAGCTATTCTTCTATCTACAATCACTTCACCGTGCCGTAATATTTCTACTCCACTGCGTAACAATCTAATGCAGTGCATCCCATGTTTGAGGTCAAAACCCGATTTTCTTTCCATTTCTGCCCTAGCCGGATTCCTATTCTCCTGCCAAGATAAGTAAGCCTTCCATTCTCTTAAAGCTATTTGATAGCTTTGGCTTTTCTGAAGCAGACGAATAAAATCTTTACGGCTATTGGTTAACTTTTGGGTATATTCCAAAGTCTCATCGGGTAAAGTATATTGTTTTAAGACTCCTTTAAAATCAATATCTGCTGTCAGCAATTGATATAATTGTTCTGCTTCTTCCAAAAACTCAATCCGTCCTCTGATTAAGTTATAAAGATACTCCAGAAAAGCATTTAGCTCATCTTTGCTCAGAGGTGCTTCGTCTTCTATAGCGAAGTCAGATGGTATTGGTTTTTTTTGCGGTGGTTTTAATAGCCACTTACGATGAGTTTCCATCTTTTTAATTTGGGCAAAGGCATAACCAGTGTAAGTATGTTTTACCTTTTTACTCAAAAATAACTGTTTATGATTAATTAAATTCTGTCCTACTGTGTTTAAAAAAGGATAGTTATTTAACCAGAGCAATTCTAAAACATTGGGATTTGCACCCGCTAATAACTGGAGGATTTTTCTTAATTCATATATAACTGTGTCTTTATTACCATCAACGAATGGAAATATTCCTGGTTCATCCCAACCAGTATCTTTTTGTTCTATGCGATCAAATCCCAAGTAGTACCTTTTGGGCGCGATAAATACTCCCCGATAATCCAAGTCTGAATCAGGACGATTTAAACCATAGCCGTGACTACCTGCCAAACCAATTAAAATAGTTCTTTGCTCAACTTCTATTCTTTTCATATCACCTGATTAAAATATAGTCATCCTAACTCATGAGTTAAGCAGGTGGGAAGATAGCAATTCGAGTTACTTGGTTTAACAGAAATGCTCCTAAAGGTGATGATGCAACGGTATCTCCTTGAGGAGCATAATTTGTCAATTCAGTTGTTCCTATACTTTCGATATTCCCAGAACAGGAATTATCTAGGATTAAGGTGGCGTCTAGTCCCCCATCCTGGATTGACAATGGCGGCTAAATCTTCTTCAGATAATTTGTTGATTTCGCTATCCAGTTCTTCAACGGTGAAATCATAGCCACGCTCTTGAGCAATCTTGATAAATGCTTCTGGATTAGCTGTTGCTTTGAGTTTTTGTTGTAATGCTTGATCTGCTTTTACGGCTTGAAAAAGTCGGGCAGCATTTTGCTGTGTCATGACAATCCATCTCCTGTTTGAAATATCAGGTTTGAATGTGGTAATTTAATTCCTGGGGATTCACTAACTTTTGTAAAGATGTAAAGATTTTATAGATTTAGCATCTAATTACAATTTTAAAATAAAGAAGAAAAATGTGTTGATTTTGACAAGAAAGTATAACTTTTAAGTTAAAAATAATGTTACTTTTTGCAAAATTCAGCCCTAAGATAGTAGTAATTTTTATCTAAAAAGCATTTATTCTGACTTTTAAAATTTTAGATATTGGGTTTTCCCTTCTCCCTCCATCTCAAGAGTTTCCTTGTCCTCTTTGCTGACCAGACGCCGATGCCAAATCCAAAAAGCTTATTAAAGCTTGACTTAATACCTGTGAATAAAATAGTATGTTAGATTGTCTGTCTAATTCCTGCTCGGATCAGGTAGACATATTACAAAGGCTGGCAAAAGCGTCTCTACAGAGATAAAAACCAGCTACCTGTACGGCAACCTCAAGGACAATTCCATGACCTACGCGATTATTGAAACTGGCGGCAAACAAATACGAGTAGAGCCAGGACGGTTTTATGATATTGAACTGCTTGCGATCGAACCAGACGAAAAAGTTACAATAGACGCTGTATTACTCGTGCAGCACGATGGTGAAGTCACCATTGGACAGCCACTAGTGACAGGTGCGACTGTAGAAGGGACTGTAATGCGACATTACAGAGGTCGTAAAGTCCTGGTATACAAAATGAAGCCGAAAAAGAAAACCCGCAAAAAGCGGGGGCATCGTCAGGAAATTACCAGACTTATGATTGACTCCATCACCCTTAACGGTGCAGTGTTTGCTGCCCAAGGTGAAGCGGAGAAGGAAACCCCCGTTTTAGATGAGACTCCTGCCGAAGAAGTTGAAACTGTTGTTGAATAATAATAATTAAGAAGAAGATACAAAAGAGGAAATCATGGCTCATAAGAAAGGAACAGGTAGTACACGCAACGGTCGTGATTCTAATGCTCAACGTCTGGGTGTAAAGCGTTATGGCGGTCAAGTTGTGCGTGCAGGAAACATTCTCGTGCGTCAGCGTGGTACTAAATTCCACCCTGGTAACAACGTCGGTATTGGTAGCGATGACACTCTGTTTGCTCTAATCGACGGTGTTGTAATGTTTGAGAGAAAGGGCAAAACCCGTAAAAAAGTTAGTGTTTATTTACCCATAACTGCTGTTGAAGCAGCTCCTGCTGAGGCAGTAGCAAGTTAGAGTGGGAGGGTGGGTAATAGCGCCCACCCTAATTGCTAGTTAGCGCTGATGTGATAATCAGATTTGCATGAATATTCCCAAGATATTCACAAGATATTCCCAAGATTTGCTTAAAATTCCCTTTGTTTCTCTGTTTTCCATAGATTAATATCAGGATCACAAAGGGCAGATATTCTTCAAAACAAAATATTACACTAAGAAATTGGATTGCGTAGCTTGCCGTTGTAGGCATTGCATATCAAGTCTTACTTCGGATGATTGCACTAAATGTTCCAAAGTTCAGGATAGCCAGTCAGAGATATGTTTGTTCGGAAACTCTGTCTATTAGGTGATGTGGTCTTTTGGGTCTAGTGATAAAACCATCAGTGCAATGAAGACATTGCTTATCATACTAAGTTGCGTTTATTCACTAGGGTAACTAGAAAGACTTTTATGCAGTTTGCAACTTCAAACTCGAATGCTAAGATACCGAGCAGTCAGCCCATTCTGCATCAGCATGGTCGAGGAACTCAGCCGTTGGGCACACTTCTTAATCTATCAAGTCCACAAGATTTGCTATCAATTCTGCAAGAACTTCGCCAGAACGTTGAAAGCGAAGGACAAGCGACCTTTAACCAGTGGCGATCGCACATTCAGCGTCCTGAGTTTCTTTCTAGTGCCTTGAATTTAGCTGAATATCTAGCTTTACGTCGGTACGATCTTCGCTCCCTCCAAGCTGCACTAATGCCTTGGGGCTTATCCTCATTAGGACGGATTGAAGCACGGGTGATGCCCAATCTTGATGCTGTCATTACCACCTTGGAAGTTATTTGCGGCTCCGAGTCTTCCCAGCACCTTAACCGTCCACCTATCGAGTTCTTTTTTGAGGGCGATCGCTTACTACAACAGCACACCGAAGAATTATTTGGTCAGTCTCCAGACCAGCGTCGGGTCAGGATTATGGTAACACTACCCACTGAGTCCGCCACTGACTACAAGATGGTGCGAGAAATTATACAACGCGGGGCAAACTGTGTGCGAATTAACTGCGCTCATGATACAACCGAATCTTGGGAGCGGATGATCGACCATATCCGTCAAGCAACACAGGAAATGGGAATGCCTTGTAAAGTCATGATGGACTTAGCTGGTGTGAAAATCCGCATAGGACAGGTACTTGCACCACTTCATAAAAAACGGGTATTTAAAGGAGATCATATTCTGCTGTCGCGATGTGAGCCTGAACTCGGAAATGAGTCAGAGACAGGAGAGTTCATCCCATCATCCGTAGAGCATTTCCAAACTTGGTGTACGGTTCCCGAAATTCTCGATTTGTTAACTGTTGACACCCCCGTATATATCGACGATGGCAAAATTCGGACTCGCGTAGTTGACACCCAGTACTCATTACCCGATGGACAACCGCGACTTTTACTACAAGTGACTCATGCTAGCCCAAAAGGAGTTAAACTC
Organism: Nostoc sp. CALU 546; assembly: GCF_048836525.1. Taxonomy (NCBI): domain Bacteria; kingdom Bacillati; phylum Cyanobacteriota; class Cyanophyceae; order Nostocales; family Nostocaceae; genus Nostoc; species Nostoc sp. CALU 546. The sequence continues at coordinate 100,869 of NZ_JAWJTF010000009.1, read as the reverse complement.
AGACCTGGAAAGGGATTGAATTTCCCAGAAACAGTCTTACCTCTTAGCCCACTGACTGAAAAAGATTTATCCGACCTAGATTTTGTGGCCACTCACGCAGATATTATTGGTTACTCTTTTGTACAACATCCTGCCGATATTGAGTTACTTCAACAAGAATTGGACAAGCGCTCTGAGGGACGATTAAGCCGACCGGCGATCGTGGCAAAAATTGAAACTGCGATCGCAGTTTCCAATCTGCCAGAATTAATCATCTACGCAGCGGGGAAGCAATCATTTGGTGTCATGATCGCCAGAGGTGATTTAGCCGTTGAAATTGGATACCAGCGTTTAGCAGAGATCCAGGAAGAAATTCTCTGGCTTTGCGAAGCGGCTCATGTTCCTGTTATTTGGGCAACTCAAGTACTAGAGAGTTTGGTAAAAGATGGCACACCTTCGCGGGGAGAGATGACCGACGCCGCAATGGCTGAACGTGCTGAGTGTGTGATGTTAAATAAAGGGCCGTTTATTTCGGAAGCGATCGCCATTCTGGATGATGTTCTAACACGCATGGAAGCCCATCAAGTGAAAAAAACGCCACAGTTACGAGCGCTTCATTCGTGGTAATTTTTTAACCTGAACTCATTTTTCTTCGACGGACACATATACCGTCGTTTCGCTCCATTTTTCTACTCAAGCTATGTGAGACAGCAGTATTATCTTAATGATCGCTAGCGGACTGTAAATCTATGAGTCTGATTCTTCCCAAACATACCCTATCCCGTCGTCGGTTACTTCAACTATCTGGACTTTCAGGGGTAAGCTTTCTTCTAGGTGGCTGTGGGACAAATTTGTTCTCAGATAATGTACGGCAAATCTCTGAGCCACTAAACCAAAGTCTTGAAGCACTCCTGCTAACTCAAAAACCCATACCTGAATTTCCTATCAATGCCATAGAAGCAGACAAATTGCTGGTTAATACCTTTGACTTCACTCCGCAAATTGATCCAGCACAATTTCGCTTAATAATTGATGGTGAGGTCAATAATGCAATGCAATTGAGTATGGCAGATATTCAAAAACTTCCCTTGACTTCAATGGTGATTCGCCACGTCTGTGTTGAGGGCTGGGCTGCGATCGTTCAATGGGGAGGTGTGCGATTACGAGATTTAGTAGCGCTGGTACAGCCTAAGTCAAACGTCCGCTATGTCTATTTCAAATCTGCTGATGGCTATTATGAAAGCTGGGATATTGCCTCTGTTATACATCCTCAAACTCTCATGGCTTATCAAAAAAATGGACAACCCTTATCAGTTGATAATGGTGCGCCTATGCGCCTAGCATCTCCAATTAAACTAGGTTACAAGCAAAGCAAGTGGGTAACTCAAATTACATTCGTCAGCAATTTGTTACCTACTAAAGGATATTGGGAAGATCAGGGCTATGAGTGGTTTGCAGGGCTATAAGGCAGGCAAAAAGCTAATCTATATCGGGTTCAACGCCTAGCGATCGCAATTGTGCAATCAACCGTTCGGCCCGTAGTCTTTCTTGTTCAGCTCGTTGACTTTCTTGTTCAGCCCGTTGACTTTCTTGTTCTGTAGAAGTCAATACCCAGCAGCCTGTCCAATCATACCACCGTAACCAAGGCTGTTCTACATTTTGATAGCGTCCCTGCCAGACACCCAAGCCTAGTTCTAGTTCTGGTATCCAGAAGCGCGACTCTGACAGTGTTATCTCAGCATAACGACCACCGTCTAATTTAAACACCCTTAATTTATATTTGTACCGATCAAATACTACATAATAAGGAACACGTAGAATCCGTTCATATACTTCCCATTTTCCTGGTGGTTGCTTGACATCTCGCAATGTCTGCCCTAAGTCTTCCTTTTCAGTTCCGGGAGACAGCAATTCAACCACAATAAAAGGCTGAACTCCCTCTTGCCAAAGGACATAACTTAAGCGTAAATCTCGTTGTTCGTAGAGACGGGAAACACCTAAAACGGCAAACCAATCTGGTCGTTTATGCCACAGTGGATGGCGCGGGTCATAATAAAGATTTAGATCGCTAGCAACAAATATCTCGTCGCTAGGATAATTTGGTGGACGAAAGGTTTCGTCTAACAGACGAGGTTGCAATAAATGAAACTGATCGGGCAAACCAGGCTCCTCTGGGTCTTCACTGGGAAGATCATACATGGTCGGCAATACATCTTTTGGCGATCGCGGCGGGTCAGTTTGATACATCATAAAGCAATCCTAATGATGAAACTCTCAATTCTATTATGATTCAATTGTTTTTGAGTGACTCAACACCTTGCAGAACGGGATAGCATAAATTTCTCGCCCTCCGCCGCAAATTTGCCGCGAACCATCAGCACAGTTTCATCAAAAGTATGGGTGAATGCTTGCACATCTTTGACATCCAGAAGTTCTGGACTAAAGTAAATCACCGCTTCTTCAATGGGTTGAGTTATCTTACTAATAATATTCTTTAAAGGCCATATCTGCGTTGTCACTAAATCGAAAAGATGAAGTCGGTTATCTTCTATCTCCATACAGGCGATTAAATCTAAATCTTCTGCATAATATAAGGGACGACTTCCTTCATTGACACAGAACACAGGTTTTTCGTTGACTACGCCAACTATATTAGAGACAGGAATGCGTGTTTCTAAAAGTCTATGTAGCAATGTGTAATCTTTAGTATTGGTAAAATCCAGTATTCTGAAGCTATCAGTGCTACTTGTGGGGTAACACTTAACTTTAAAGATGTGTTCTTCGACAACACGAAAGCCAAAAGGTAAGTAAAACTCTGGTTGTGGTGTCGTCAGTACCAGGGTTTCGTAAAGGCGATCGCGATCGCAATACCCTAGCACTTCCTCCATCACTTCCCGGTAATACCCTCTCCGGCGATACTCTGCACGGGTAGCTACTCCATGAACTCCTCCGACAGTGAGCCTTTGTCCCATAATTTGCATGGGAATTTGTAACACTCCCACATGGGTAATCGCTATATCATCATGAAAGCGCATAAACGGAGTTGAAGCTGTTTCCCAGGATGCACCTAGTTTTCTTGCACATTCTGCTAAACTGCTGAGTCCGGGAAATGTGACTTCCATCAAGTCAAAAAGCTTATCGCTTAAGCTGGGATCATCAGAGAATGACTGTTTGAAACGATACTGGCTCATAATTCAAGTATTACAATCAATTCAGTAGAGACTACAAAATCAATTCCAGCAAATCCAGAAAAAATAAATGAGTCATGAGTAATGAGTCATGAGTAATGAGTAATGAGTAATACCCATTACTTATTGCTTATTACTTTAAATAAGACTAAGCCATACTTCTCGCCAGTAGGCAAAAAGCCAATTCCTCGATAAACTGCTTGGGCTGCTTGGTTATTATCACCTGTAAACAGGATGGCACGTTTTACTCCTTGCGATCGCGCATCTAACAATGAACCTGCTACCACACTTTTGGCGTAGCCTTTACCCCGCAGCCCTGGCGGTGTCCAGACTCCACCAATTTGCACAATATTAGGTAAGCTAGCATTGAAAGCAGAGTAAGCAACTGGGGTATCTCCTGCTACCAAAACCCAATGCATAGCCGTAGCTTGACGTGCCTCAATTATGCGATCGCAATCAGGTCTTAAACTGGGAGTATCGGTTTTTCCTAAAGCTTCCACATTATAAGTAACGCACCACTCGCTAAGTAATTCCAACTCTTCTGGATATGGTAAACGACACTGCACCTTTGCTGATACTAAGGCTTGAGGTATTTGCAAATCTCCCAGTGCTAGAGAAAACAATATCTCAGCCTCATCAAGCTGAGTTGGTCGGTTGCTAAGTCCCAAAATGCTTTTTGTCGCTTCAACTTGTGCTGCTGGGCCACTAATTCCAGAGATGACACGTCCAGATTGTGCCACAACTGCTTGTACCACTTCTGGCAGATGTACAGGGGCTTGGACTACGATCATCCCATTCCAAAAATGGGCTGCAACTGCCACTATAGTTTCATCTATGTAGGCTGCTATATAAGTTCCTTGAAATCTTGCACCTTGGTCAAGCAGTCCCGCAGCTCGCCAATTAGAGCGCAAAAACATAGAAGTATCGGTGTGTTGTAAGAGAAATGCTTCCAGTGATACTTCATCTCCAGGTTGCAAAGTTCTCAAAATAGGCACAAAAACCTCCTAATAATTGAAAGGGACACAGCCTAACTGTGTCCCTAAAAGCTACTTCAAGATGCTAGGACTGGCGATAGCAGGCAAACTCCATTGTAAAAGTAGCCATACCAGAAGTAAGCGATCGCAATTCTGTAGAATACCCAAACATTCGCGCTAGCGGTACTTCTGCCCGAATCACCGTGTATCCCTGCATTGTCTCGGAACCTAACAACAAAGCCCGACGCGAGGATAAGTCCCCCTGAATCCTTCCCATGAACTCGTGGGGTGTTTCCACTTCTACAAGCATGATGGGTTCCAGGATGTAGGGTTTTGCTTTAGCGATCGCACCCTCAATTGCTTGATGAGATGCTGACCGGAAAGCCAACTCTGAAGAGTCAATTGGGTGATATGAACCACCATCCAAAACGACTTTCACCCCAGTTACCGGATAGCCTTGCAGCTTTCCTGATTGCATCGCCTCACGGAAACCCTTCTCGCACGCCGGGATATATTCTTTGGGAATCGCACCCCCAACCACTCGATTCTCAAAGACAAACGGTTCGTCTGTGGGTTCAATCCACCCAGTAATATGGGCGTACTGACCAGGGCCGCCTGACTGTTTCTTGAATCGGTAGTCAAAGGTAGCTTGTTGTCCAATGGTTTCCCGGTACGCCACGGCGGGAGTACCGACGTAGACCTCGGCATTATATTCTCGTTGGATGCGCTCCAGGTAAATTTCCAAGTGGAGTTCGCCCATCCCAGAAATTAGAGTTGCTCCTGATTCGGGATCGATGCTCAACCGGAAGGTAGGGTCTTCCCTTTGAAAGCGATTGAGTGCTTTGGAAAGGCGATCGCTATCTTCCTGTTTTTTGGGCGTAATCACCAGCGTAATCACTGGTTCCGGCACAAACATCTTCTCTAGAGATACCAGTGGTTCCCCAGAACAGAATGTATCACCAGAAGCACAATCCACACCCAACAGAGCCACAATATCCCCAGCAACGGCAACTTTTACCTCTTCTCGCTTATTGGCGTGCATTCTCACCAAGCGACCAATTTGCACCCGCTGTTCAGTCCGCGAGTTGTAGACGGTATCACCGGGTTTGAGCGTCCCAGAGTAAATCCGGGTATAGGTCAACTGCCCAAAGGATTCAACGGTGAGTTTAAATGCCAATGCCACCAAGGAAGCATTGGGGTTAGGGGAAAGAGCGATCAGGGATTGGGTACTGGGTACTGGGGATTGGGAATTGCTTGTCCTAGTTCCCAGTCCCCAATCCCCAGTCCCTAGTCCCTTGACGACTTCCCTATCTACGGGAGATGGTAGATAGAGCGTAACTGCATCCAATAAGTTTTGTACTCCTTTATTTTTGAATGCCGAACCCAGCAGTACAGGCGTGAATTCTAGACTCAAAGTTGCTTGTCGGATGGTTTCCCAAATTAATTCTTTAGGAATCTCCTCACCCGCCAACAACATCTCGGTCATCGATTCTGAGAACAGCGACAAAGTATCTAACAGCTTGTCGCGTGCCTGTTGCGCTTCATCCCTAAGAGGTTCGGGAATTGCCTTTTTCACGAAGTTTTCCCCGTTTTCACCCTCAAAGTAGTCAGCAGTCATTTCCACCAGGTCAATTACTCCCTGGAATTGGTCTTCACTGCCGATAGGATACTGGATCAATACTGCATTTAGTTGCAAGCGATCGCGTATTCCCTGTACTACGCGAAATGGGTCTGCCCCCGTCCGATCCATTTTGTTGATGAACGCCAAACGCGGCACACGGTAGCGCTTCATTTGCCGATCCACCGTAATTGATTGGGACTGCACACCCGCCACAGCACACAGCACCATCACCGCCCCATCCAATACTCTTAGAGCGCGTTCTACTTCAATCGTAAAATCTACGTGTCCAGGTGTATCAATCAGGTTAATTTGAGTATCGTGCCACTGGCAGGTGGTAGCAGCGGAAGTGATGGTTATACCATGCAGCTTTTCTTCTGGCATAAAATCCATCGTTGCACCCTTACCGCCTCCCCGCACTTCCTCAATAGCGTGGATTCTGCCCGTGTAGAAGAGAATTCGCTCTGACAGCGTAGTTTTACCAGAGTCAATGTGGGCAGAAATACCAATATTTCGGATGCGTGTTCGGGGAATCATAAAATTTCCTTTTGTTCAAGCGACAAACAGTCACCACCCAAGTGGTGATATAGTTTGTATTATATTTGTACTACAAAGAAAAGACAAGGCTGATAATACAGAAAAACCGTTCTGGCTTTTCACGCTATCTGGAAAACCTCTCTCCTAAAAGGCTACGGTGTACACACAAATCCATCTCACCCCCTCTAACTCCCCTTTCAAGGGTAGGTATTTAATAAAGGCGTATTTTTGCAGGTAAAATACTATCTAGCTTTTATCAGCAGAATTACTACGGGTGCAGGAGGGTGAATGCAAGTAGGAAAAAGCGAGGAATTAAGAGAATGGACTAGAAAAGTAATTGAAAAAATGCCAAATCTCACAAAACCTCAAGCTGTTGTACTGGCAATGTGGACTTTTGGGATAGTAATGACCCAATCAAGTGGACTGACAACGGTTTCAGTATTTTTAGCAGAACTACTGGGTAAAAAGGAGAATACTATACGTCAGCAACTGCGGGAATGGTATCGAGACGCAGAAGATAAAACAAAAACTGGTCGAACTTCATTGGATGTGACATCTTGTTTTAGTCCACTACTATCTTGGATTCTAAGTCTTTGGCCTAAAGGTGAAAAACGTCTAGCATTGGCAGCAGATGCTTCAACTTTAAGCGATCGCTTTACTGTATTAGCAATTAGCATTGTTTACCGTGGCTGTGGAATTCCAATTGCCTGGAAAATAGTTGAAGCTACCATTCCTGGAAGTTGGAAACCTCACTGGGAAGAATTATTTCGCCATATAGACAAAACTGTACCACCAGATTGGTTTGTAATTGTCACCACAGATAGAGGGCTTTATGCTGAGTGGTTGTATCAACAAATCTTGAACTGTGGTTGGCATCCTTTTATGCGGATTAACCTTCAGGGGCAGTTTCAAATTAAAGGTACTGTTTCTTGGCTACCTCTAAATACTCTTGTTCGAGAAGTTGGTCAGTCATTTGAGTCATTGGTAACTTGTTTCAAAAGTAACCCGATTGAATGTACATTGTTAGCCCGTCATGACGAGGGCTATGCCGAACCTTGGTTAATTCTCACCGATTTACAACCCGAAGTTGCGGATGCTTGTTGGTATTCGATGCGCTCTTGGATTGAATGTCTATTTAAAGACGGTAAAAGAGGTGGTTTTGCTTGGCATCAAACTAAAATGACAGATACCAAACGAGCCGAGAGACATTGGTTAGCGATCGCAATCGCTACTTTATGGCAGGTTAGTGTTGGAGGTGCTATTGATGCCAATTTGCCTATTAGTAGTTTAGACGAATTACCACAAACCCACGTTGCACGACGCAATTTGAAAAATAGTGTCTTCCATCGTTGTCTCTCATGTTTCCGTCGTGGATTTTTAGTGATTAAGGCTGCCGTTCTTAATCGTCTTCCCCTACCTCAAGGTAGCTTTTTCCCTGAACCTTGGCCTTCCTTGACTCCACAACTCCATGTCTCTCAAATCACCCTCTCTACTGCCTGATTTTTAAATACCTACCCTTGAAAGCTCTAACTCCCCCGATGCCTTGGGGGAGAACCGGGTATTTCCCCCCTTTCCAAGGGGGGATTAAGGGGGGTAAATCCAGGGTTTGCGCTTCATTACCAAGATGTGTGTACACCGTAGCCTAAAAGGAGAAATACTTTGAATTTTCCCCCTTCCCGCATCGGGAAGGGGGTTAGGTTTTTCGTGGGCCTGACAAACAGTTGATAACCCTGATTTTACTGTTGATTTATTTTGATATCTGCAAATTTAATTGCGTTGTTTTCGCTAATTAACGTTAAATTAACCTTCTTAACCCGAATTCACGTTAAATTTAGGCGAATAAATCTTAATACTCAGGTGAAAGATAGAATGGTAGGTTTTTTACAGTTTATCTATCCATAGGTACTGGATAAAAATTTCCAATTAGCTTTACTTCCTCCTTCCAAAGACGAGGAAGAATTCCACGCGGCAGTACTTCTTACAGTAGAAATCCTTCTATTCTTTTTCTTGTCATTCTTTCCTCATTTATCTGTTCCCTTGCGTCCATCGTCTTTCCCTCCTTTGAGTAATGATAAAGACTCTACGCTCCCTTCTTTCCTATGCAGCTTTAACTACTATAGTTTTCGTAGCTGTAGTCACAACCCAGTTAGTAACTACGCAAAAAACTCCTGCGATCGATAACATTACACCTACCGTTATTCACTCGTTTAATAGCAGTAATAAGTCCGATGGTTCGACTTCAGAGGCAATATCTGTAGAAAGCAGCGATAGTAACCTTTACGGTACGAGTTACGGGGGAGGCACAAATGATAAAGACCTGATTTTTAAGATTCCTCCTAATAGTAGTAATTTCAACCTTTTCTATTTGTTTAGGGAGAAGGATGGTCAAAGGACTAATCTTAAAGTCGCGGCTACCCAACCTACCACGAGCTTATACGTCTATGTGTCTCCCACGGGAAGCGACACTAAAGGCGATGGATCGCTAGGAAAGCCATTGAGGACGTTGGCATATGCAGCAAAACGAGTTCAACCGAATAAAAACTACACGATTTATTTGAACCCAGGTGTTTATAGGGAGACGGAAGCGATGGTACTTCCGCCGGGAGTGAATATCGAGGGAGCAGGTGAATCAAGGGTGACTATCACTAGCAACGGTGCAATTCCTGCTCCAGGAGTAAACACAGGTAGTAGCAACTGGAGTCTTTTGCATCATGGAAGTATTATTCAGCTTGTCTCGCCTAGCTACTCCGGCTCAAGCCCTCGGTACGGATCTCCTTCGGAGATGATTGGGGCAACAGATGGTAATCAGACGTTAGGCGGCTTCACCATAGACGGGAACGGCAAAACCATTAAAGCCGGCATCTGGGTAGAAAATCGTAACAACGTGACTGTGCATAATGTCACATTCAAAGATTTCCAGCACAGTGGTGCAGTTTTTACTCGTGGCGATATGTGGTGGTTCGTGCCGCTTCCAGAGGGAAAGTGGATGAAAAACACAACGATACATGATTGCACATTTATCAACTCCGCAGCGGATTGGGTATCGGGAGGATCTACCGGGAACCTGAGACTTGGAGGGCTAGATGGTGCCAACATCTACAACATTACTATCCGAGAAAATAAAGGATACGGCATAAAGTTCATGCATGTAGGTCATCTACGTAACGTGAAGATTCACGATTGTGACATCCAGGTTCCAGAAGTTGATTCCCAGTGGAGCGAGGATGCTTCCATTGAACTTTGGAATTTGAGTTATGGAAACGAAATCTACAACATTACCTGTAATACGTGGTTATCGATGGTCAATCATTCAGTAATCAATGAATACCAGCCGACAGCTAAACACCCAAGTAATCTCAAGATGCGAAATGTCCGAATAAAAGATATTGACGGACAGAGTGTTAAGGAGTCAATCGAAGTTGCCTTGAGCGGAGTCGAGATATCCAACTCCTACTTTCAGGATAAGGGCTTCGGTATTGCGATCTGGGGAGGGAAAGCATGGGGCGGAAGTATAGAAAATTACGACATCAACATCCACAATAATATTTTCGCCAATGTTGCTCGTAAAGTTCAATTTAGTTTCGGGAAAAGTGCTGCCATCTTCATTCCCGATTCAGCTTCCAACATCAATATTCACAACAATGTGTTCGATAACTTAGGGAATAGTCTACAACTCGACTCCGCAGACAGGATATCGATCAAAAATAATGTGTTCTTGAACTCTCAAGGAGACGATGTGCAAGGAGGTAAGAACATTGCTTTCACTAATAATCTCCGCAGAAATACGAACTCAGCAAAGCCGAGTTGGCAGATCCAATTCGCGGTTAATGCGACAAACATCCAGGGTGATCCAAGATTTACAAGCACGGGCGACCGTTGGAACTCTTACTACAAGGCGGCTTCGTCACGCAGTCTTGTGGTGGATAGAGGAACTTATGTAGGACTTGCTTACTCCGGTTCGGCACCTGACATCGGTCGATGGGAGTGGTAAGAGACGTTGAAGGAGGCAGGAGGCAGGAGGAGGCAGGAGGCAGGAGGCAGGAGGCAGGAGGTTTGACCTCAGTTGGGAATTGAAACCCCACCTGAATAAGTAGCCCCAAATTTTCAATTTGGTGGGGGTCTTAAACCCAAGTTCGCTTTGGTCACAGTAGGAAACAGATAGCGCAGCGTAATGGCAAATAAACGTTTTTATCACATTGGTTTTGGGCAAGATGATTTAGGTTCATCGCCTCCCAGCATTGCTCTATTATCTGGCGATCCAGAGCGATCGCGTCTAATTACCCAAACTTATTTACAAGATGTACGCGTGTTGTCAGAAAATCGCGGACTCAATAGCTATGTGGGATACTTACCGAATGGTCGCACCATCTTATCAGCTACTAGTGGTATGGGTGCGCCTTCATTAAGTATTGTGGTCAATGAGTTGGTACAAGTGGGAATCCGGCAAATTATTCGCATTGGCACTTGCGGTTCCATTCAAGCTTATATACCAGTTGGTAGCGTTGTTATTAGCAGTGCAGCATTGTGTCGTCAAGGTGCAGCTTATGACATTGCACCTGTGGAGTATCCAGCCGCAGCCGATCCTTTTTTGACAGTCGCTTTAGTTAAAGCCGCACGAGAATTAGAGATTGAACATTACATCGGAATTACGGCATCAGTTGATACTTTTTACGAAGGACAAGAACGCACTGATTCAGCAAATCCATATTTAATGCGATCGCTGCATGGCATCACAGAAGAATATCGGCGCTTGAATATCTTGAATTACGAGATGGAATCCGGCACACTGTTCAAAATGGCAGGAGTGTATAATTTTGCAGCAGCAGCTATTTGCGGTGTAGTTGCTTCGCGTACAGATGGTGAAAATATCATTTTGGAACAAAGAGATATTGCTGTGAAAAATGCGATCGCAACTGCTGTAAATGCAGCAGCAAACCTTGAGTAAGCTAACAAATTGCTCTGATATGACTTTTTATAAGAAGAATTCAGAACTCAGGAGTCAGAATTCAGAATTGAATTGGAGTCCAACTGGGTAATGAATATTGGTTTAAAACCTTGCCCGCAAGTGGCGCGAAAAAATTAAAATATTCTTGCCTTAAAACCTGGAGTTTATGGGTAGAGTATTCTGAATTCTGAATTCTGAATTCTGACTCCTGCTTTATTATGCCAGATTTAATATGCTCTAAGTAGTTTTATCATGTCTTTACCTAATCTTTAATTTATAATCAGTAATTATAGGTAGAATGTATTGAGTAGAGATGCAATTTTATCTGATGAAACACATATATAAAAAGCTGTTTTATGGCAGTTATCGTTTGTATGCAATGCATTTTGACCTCTCTCCAAACCTCTCTCCTAAAAGGAGAGAGGCTTTAAATTGTAGGTTGGGTTAAGCAAAGCGCAAAAGTAGCGTGAATATCATAGAAAATTATAGTAATCAAAAACAATAAAAGTTAAAATTATTGTTTAGTTTCAATTAATAAAAGTTGCTGTTATAGATTAAGTACTTGAGATTTTAATACCATATTTTGCAGCAATTAAGTAAGTGGACAAGAATAAATAAAACTATATTAAGTAATGTAAGATTCAATTTAATTAGCTCGTAGTAAGGGCTTTAGCCCTTAAGAGAGGACTAAAGTACCCACTACAAACCTTTAATTATTTACGCCCACTTACTTACGATGAGTTTAGCTATTAAAAAATATCACAAAAATTGTAGGATAATATAATATGAATAATGCTTGGAAGCGTTGGAATACGACCGTTAACCTGGCTGCGATTGCACTCATGCCGGCGCTGATATTTTTAGCATTCTCTCATCGGGCAACGGCTGACGATCCAGGAGCATGTTACATGATAAACTCCTCTGGCAAAACCGTTGGATTGGGAAGGCTTTGTGGCAATAGTAGTAATATAGCCGCACCTTCAGATAACAAAGTTTTTCGAGTCTCAATCAAACGCCGCTTTGGTGGAACTCCTGTAATTGATGTCACCTTCAACGACAAAAAAACCTTTGAAATGATTGTAGATACAGGTGCTAGTGGAACCATTATCACTCAAGGTATGGCGAATACACTTGAACTACAGGCTACAGGTTCAATGCAAGCCCAAATTGCCGATGGTAGCGAAGTAGAATTTCCAACCAGTAAGGTAAAATCTATAGCAGTCGGTGGAGTGACAGCCAATAATCTTCAGGTTGCGATCGCACCAAAAGGAAGCATCGGCTTACTAGGCCACGATTTCTTTGGGAAATATGATATCAAGATTCTGGAGAAAGAGGTCGAATTTCATTACCGCTAATCCTTGCAGGTAGCAACTTATTGAGGTTTTTATTCAGCAGTCAGCACTCCTGAAGCAGGTTAAGAGCGTTATAGAATAAAAGAAATAAACCTTAAATACATTACGCTGATTCAGCAGAATTGCCCATGACCACTTCTAAACGCCAATACCACATTACTACTTTCGGTTGTCAGATGAATAAAGCTGACTCAGAGCGCATGGCTGGCGTTTTGGAAGACATGGGCTTTGAGTGGTGCCAAGATCCGAATAATGCAGATGTGATTCTCTACAATACCTGTACCATTCGGGATAATGCTGAACAAAAAGTATATTCCTACCTCGGCAGACAAGCGAAGCGCAAACATGAGCAGCCTGATTTAACCCTTATTGTTGCTGGTTGCGTTGCCCAGCAAGAAGGAGAAGCACTGTTACGGCGAGTACCAGAATTAGACTTGGTAATGGGGCCACAACACGCCAACCGTCTGAAAGATTTGTTGGAGTCGGTATTTGAGGGCAACCAAGTTGTCGCAACCGAAGCAGTTCACATTATTGAAGATATCACCCAGCCGCGACGGGATAGTACAGTGACAGCTTGGGTGAATGTGATTTATGGCTGTAACGAACGCTGCACCTATTGCGTAGTTCCCAATGTGCGCGGTGTCGAACAATCTCGCACGCCGTCAGCTATCCGGGCTGAAATGGAAGAATTAGGACGGCAAGGTTACAAAGAAATTACTCTACTCGGTCAAAATATTGATGCTTACGGCAGAGATTTACCTGGAGTCACACCAGAAGGTCGGCATCTGAACAACTTTACAGATTTGCTGTATTACGTCCATGATGTGCCGGGGATCGAAAGGCTAAGATTTGCTACTAGCCACCCCCGTTATTTTACTGAGAGATTAATTCAAGCTTGTGCCGAGTTGCCCAAGGTGTGCGAACACTTCCACATTCCCTTTCAATCTGGGGATAATGAACTGTTAAAGGCAATGTCGCGGGGTTATACTCATGAAAAATATCGTCGGATTATCGATACCATTCGCCGATATATGCCAGATGCCTCCATTAGTGCCGATGTAATTGTTGGTTTTCCTGGGGAAACAGAAGCACAGTTTGAAAATACCCTGAAACTGGTAGAAGATATTGGCTTTGATATGTTGAATACAGCAGCATATTCGCCGCGTCCAGGGACACCAGCCGCGTTGTGGGATAATCAACTGAGTGAAGAAATTAAAAGCGATCGCCTGCAAAGGCTCAATCATCTGGGAAACTTGAAAGTAGCAGAGCGATCGCAACGTTACTTTGGACGCATTGAAGAAGTTTTAGTAGAAGACCAAAATCCTAAAGATCAAACTCAGGTGATGGGACGCACTGGCGGTAATCGTTTGACCTTTTTTAATGGCAATATCCAAGAACTCAAAGGGCAGTTGGTAAAGGTAAAAATTACCGAAGTTCGCCCTTTTAGCTTGACGGGTGAACCGATTGAAGTGAGGCAAACGGTTTTGCAGTAAGAACTAGTTGAGGATTACTCCTGACTTATGATGAAGTTACCGCAAAGGATTTCAGTTCTTCTTTTTGGGGCTAGCTTGGCTGTACTTTCCCCTGAACTTTGTACTGCTTTCACTGTTCAAGAAGTAGCTAACCTTGCCCAAGCATCAAACGATTTGCCAGTAGTCAAATCAGCAGGACTGTCCCCCGATATGAATGTGCCTTGGTCGAAACCCGTGAAAATCGTTGACCCTTTTGAAGGAGAGTTTCTTGGGGTTTTCGACCGAAACTATTTAGGTGGTAATTTATACCGTGGAGGTTCAAAGCAAGTTATTAGTTTGTGGACTCCTTCGAGCATTCGAGTATTGATAACAGTAAATTCTGGTCAAGCCAGTTCTTATTTTTACACCGCAGGTCATGTATATCCCAGAACTGACTTTCTTGGGTTTGCCACTACCAAAAAAGTCGATAAACTTTTGCTCAAGGTCAGGGAAAAAGTTTTTCAATTAGACGGGTCAACCGGCACGTTTGCTGTCAGTCAAGAATTAGCCACTGCTTTAAAAAATGCTCCAGATGAGAACTTAGACATCAGACTAGTCTTGGAAGGAGGTCAAACTGTTGACAGCGAAATTGGCAAAGAAACGGTGAAAGCTTGGCGAAGCATTTATTAAGCGATCGCATTTTTTACCGAAACAGAATTCAGGAGTCAGGAGCCAGAAAACAGACATGAATTTTGTGCGACTAGTGGATAGCGCAGCGTTAGCGAGTATTCGAGCGTCTTCATTCTGACTCCTGTTAGCGGTAGCGGGGCGTTTAGCCCATTCTGACTTCTGAATTCTGACTCCTGAATTCTTCTTCAACCAAATATTATCTTTTATTAATCAAGGAAAGATTTCTCTCCTCTCATCAGGAATCTATCTGGTCAAACTTGTTTATATATTTAGACTTCTTTACAGTCCATACTGTAGGACTTACGCAAAACTATACGCGCTTTGGGGTAATACCCTGCTTTTCGGCTATTGTTTTGCGTAAGTCCTGTACTCACGTGTTATCACTCACAGCCCTGACTGTCTAAGCAGTATATTTGCGTTTATCCCTTAACGATTATGGTAAGTTTCCAGCTTTCAACTTCGTTATTGTATACCAGTAAGATAGGTAGGGGCTGACAGTGCGATCGCATCTGGGTTAATACAGTGTAGTGAAATCATTTATACATCTCAAGCTCAAAAAAGGAAATCAACCAGATGAAATTTGGTATTGACATCGGACATAATTGCCCTCCTCACGATACAGGAGCAACAGGTATCAAACAAGAAGATGCTTTAACTAAAGCAGTTGGGACATTACTGATTCAAAAACTCAAAGCAGCAGGTCATACCGTTGTTGATTGCACTCCTACAAGCGCTAGTAGTGTAAATGATTCTCTTAGAAAGCGAGTCAATAAAGCAAATAATAATAACGTTAACGTCTTTGTATCAATTCACTTTAATAAATTCAACACTAAAGTCAATGGTGCAGAAATTTTCGCCACTAGCAATACATCAAAAGGTATTGCTCAATCAGTTTTAAAAGAGATTCTTAAGCTTGGATTTAATGATAGAAAAGTTAAAAATGCAGGTTTTTTTGTTCTGAAGAATACACAAATGCCAGCTATTTTAATTGAATGTTGCTTTTGTGATGCCAAAGTAGATATGGATCGCTTTGATGCTGAAAAAATGGCAGAGGCAATTAAAGATGGATTAATTGGTGACTCAGATGATGATGAACTCAAATCTGATAAAAAATACGTTTTGGAAATCACAACAAAAACTGTTTTAAAACCTTCTACAGAACAAGCATCAGAACTGCCAAAAGATTCTGTATTTGATATTGAGCCAGGTAGTTACCCAGTTTTAGATGTCCGTTTTGAGGAAAACCATTATTGGGTTAAGTGGCCTGATAAAAGTAAAGGAAACAGAGATGAACATTTTGTTTTTGCCGGATATAGTAAAGTTATAGAAAAAGATTAACTAATTACATCTAAGCTCGACTTTTTCCATTTTTTGACAACGCTCAAGCTGATACTGAAACCTTTGTGGGGCAATAGTTTTACTTTTTATATTTCACCGATAATCTGTGACGTGGAAAAAGTATTTGCCAAAAAAACAGGGTTTTGCCGGATAAAGAAAATTGAGTTCTTAATTTTGGATAAAGTCGAGTTTAGAGGTTGTTTAAAAAGTGTTTCACTGTGAATTTAGGCACTTTTAGATTCCCCATGACCACCCTTAAAAAGTGTGTAGCCGTAATCAAAGTACCCCTTTTTAAGGGGAATTTATGGGGATCTAAAACGTTTTGCTACCGACCAGAGGACTTTTCAAATATCCTCATAAATCATTTATTGACACCTAGAATATATCCCTGACATCTTAGAGAAGTCGGGGATTTACAAATACTTTTTAAGGGAACAAAGCTATGTCATTACTAGATGATTTAATCAAAACCTATTTTATTAAAGATTTAGCAACAGTATTTACACAAGTTGGGATTGAAAGTGCCAAAGTTACCGATATCAATCGGCAAATTCTCAAAGAAGTTACTCTGGCTCAATGGTTACTAGAGTCTTCTAGAGGTCAAAGTGATCTTGCTGTCAACGCTAACAATTTTGCCGGATTAAAATGGCGAGATCCTGACATGAAAGGTTTTGCCGAACCGTTAAAAATCAAAGTTCCTTCTGAGCTAGAAGAAGTGGAATTTTGTAAGTTTCAAGATATTGATGCCTTTATTGTTGGTTATTGGAAGTTTTTAACCCGCACTCCCTATAAAGGTTTAGAAGATTACACCAATACACCAGAAAATTTCCTTGGTTTTCTCAAGGGTAAAGGCTATTCATCTGATCCTAACTATGTTAATAAAGTTGTAAATCTGCTTCCAGAGGCGCAGAATTTATTGGCTAATGCAGGTGTGGTTGTTATTGCCCCGGTAGAAAAACTACAGCTAATTCGTGCCCCTCAAGAAGTGGAAGTAGGACAAAGTTTCCGGGTTGAAGGTATAGCTCGTTTAGCTGACAGGGGCAAAATTTTATCGGTGATGATCGATAACAGATTTCCAGCTCCAAGTGTAGTAATTAGTCAGGATGGCAAATGGCAATTTGATTTAGTCTTTAAACAAGAAGGCGATCGCACCATGATAATTGCTGTTGAGGATCAAACTCTAGAGATTAAAATTAAAGCTATCGTTCCTTTCGATCACAAGGACGATGAGAACACTCAACAACCTACAGCATCCAGTTTACCAGGAGCGAAGGTAATTAAACTCGGTGGTAGTGTAGGAATTGGCGGAGTCAATAAAGATGATGATGTTAAGGCTATTAAAGCGCGATTGTATGAGCTAGGCTATAAATGGGTAGGTGATCCTAACAGTGCAGACAGAGACAGAGGACTATTTGACGCGATCAAATTATTTCAATCAATTATTGCTGGTCGCAGTACTCTTAAAGGTGATGGCCGAGTTGATGTTGGTGGCATAACTCATCGATGGTTGCAAGCAGCTAACGCACCACGGTGGGAGTTGATGCCAAAAAGCGACCCTAGTAATGGTTTCGTAAACGGTGAACTGGAAGACACCCAAGATAACCACGATTTTGGAACACACTGGTTAGCTGATGTGGTCAAAGAAATTGCCCAAGACTATCAAAATAGTTATCGCAATACTCATCCCAAAGCTGCTTTCTTTGCAATTAACGATGTTAGTCTGCCTCATGGAGGCGATACTCCCGACCATCAAGGGCATGAAACTGGCATGATGTGCGATGTTTACTTACCCAAAAATAATGGGGCTTTTGGTGGCATTTTTTGGTCGAGTTCTGAATATGATCAAGATGCTACGCGAGCTATTCTCAAGTCTATTCGTAAGCAAAAGTTGGTAAAGGCGGGGGCAGTTTTCTTCAACGATAAAAAGCTAATTCAAGAGGGGCTTTGTACCCAGATGATTGGTCACGATCATCATATTCACTTTGAAATTAACCCACCAGTCAGAAGCTAATAGAGAGTCCGGTGTTTGGTGCGTGGAAGAGTTGCTGACAGAAGAACTTTTACAATTTCTGCCCTGCATAAATTGATCGCACTTCTCCATTACGCCGGATGACAGCTTCGCCATTACTAACATCTACTAATGTCCAACCACTTGAGCCGATACTTTCACCCATATTGATGCGGCGAGTCACGCCATCGATTTTAAACAAAGCGGCGGATTTATTGCCCAACTCTAGCAATCCTTCTAAGGTATTAGTGGGAGCCTGTGCGATCGCAGTTGGCGGATATACTTGTTCCTGGGTAATAGTTGGTTCTGACTCTGGGGCGAGGGCTGCACGCAATGGAACTACTGGTAATGCAGGCAAAGGCTTGGGTGTTTGCCGCACAGTAATGGGTGCAGTTTTCCCAGCCACAGGTTTAAGTTCGGCTCGTACAGCAGCAGCTAACATATTAACGCTTACAGGCTTGCTAGCTTGTCGCACTGTATTCAGGGCATTTTTCACCACATTAGGCTGAGAAGCCTGTAACGCACTGGCAACTTGTGGTAAAAGTTTAGGAGTCCCAGGAATCGCTGGTAGGGCGTAGCGCATTGGCGACGGCGCTTGATAAACGGGAACGTAGATGCGCTCAACAACGTTTCCAGAACGGTTAGGGGCTGGTGGTGTATTGTTAGCTAGAAGTGGAATTGCTGGTAGATTACCAGATGCTTGCCCGTTACCAAGGGCTATTTGGTTAGTATTTGCCTGAGTGGAGAATCCCGGACTGACAGATTTTTGATTGCTTTTGGCTTCTTGCTTATCTATAACTGCCAGCGCTCCCAGCATGTAGTCAACTAACTCTGCCTCAATTTCTGTTTTGACGGGCAACTGCGATTGCGGTTGCTGCACTAAAAGCGCGGACTCAGGCAATTTGCTGTTTAAAAGATATACGACTCCAGACTGTACCAGGTAGATCATACTAGCGATCGCCACGCCTAAAGTTGTTCCGACAATCAGCAGTTTGCCCAAAGCAGGACTAGTTTTCTGACGCTTTCTACTAACTGATTTAATAGTGCCGCTGTCAAACACAACAGTACTCAAGTGCTTATGATTATCTTGAGCAACTGACTGTGTTGGCTGGTTCAGTGTGTTGGCTATAATCTGCGGTATCGTAACTGTTTGCTGAGGCACGTATTCTGTAGACGATTGGGAAGAAACCCTAGCAAAAGACTGGCTCGATTTATTCTGCTTAGTGTGCCTAACAGTTTGAGAGGGCAGATTATCACTAACATCCAGAATGTAGTCGATATCGGCAAAGAGTTCATCCATTAAGCCATCAGCATAGTTTTCTATCGACCAAGGCTCGTTGGCGATTAAGTCTTCTGATGGTTCCGGTACTATGAGACGGGTGCTGGCTTCTTTTAACATAGACGTTCTGGGTTGTTGCTAGGACGGGGAAACGCCGCCCCTACTGCCTGGAAATTATGATTATTAATGAAACATCCAATTCTCGTCCTATTGAGACGAGTTGATCGAGTGTTGGTATTAAAGTCAACTTTCATCTGGGGATTCTTGATGATGGCAGTACTAATGTTTATGTCATCTATCATACCAATCCCCCCGCTTACTACTATACTCAGTCTTTATGAGCTTGGTGTTAGGCTAAAGCTGGAAACTCTGACTGGCTCTTGCTTCTACGCAATTCTAGATATAATAATAAGGCATTAATATCCGCTGGGTTTACACCACCTATACGTGCAGCTTGACCAAGAGTGAGTGGTTTTACGTGAGTCAGTTTTTCCCGTGCCTCTTTAGAAAGAGTATCAATTGTTGTGTAATCCAAATCCGCAGGTAACTGGCGGTGCGCTTGGCGGGCAATTTGGTCAATTTGATTTTGTTGCCTAGCGAGATAACCAGAATACTTGATGTCAATTTCTGCACCTTCTTTCTCGGCGCGGTTGAGGTTGGGGTTTCCCAATCCGAACCTGTCGAGGTCAACGTAATGGAATCCCGGACGGCGCAGCAAGTCATTGAGGGTAATGGAACCTTTAATTAATTGTTGGGTATTAGATGCGATCGCTATTCCAATTTCATCATGTTCTTTAACTCGTATAGTTTGCAATCTTTGTTTTTCTGTGGTGATATTACCCTGTTTTTGAGTAAATATATCCCAACGGCGATCGTCAATTAAACCAATTTCCCTTCCCAAGGGTGTCAAACGTTGGTCGGCATTGTCAGAACGCAATATTAAGCGATACTCAGACCTACTGGTAAGCATCCGGTAAGGTTCCCGTAGGTCTTTGGTACACAGGTCATCAAGTAGCGTCCCAATGTAACTTTGCTCGCGGGCAAAGACAATCATCTCTTGAGAGCGAACAAACCGAGCTGCGTTAATTCCTGCTACCAGCCCTTGGGCTGCGGCTTCTTCGTAACCTGTGGTGCCGTTAATCTGCCCAGCACAAAACAGTCCAGCAATCTTCTTAGTCATCAGTGTGGGGTAACACTGAGTTGCTGGTAAATAGTCATATTCCACAGCATACGCCGGACGCAGCATCACACATTTTTCCAAACCGGGGAGAGTCCGCAACATTTGTAGTTGCAAATTTTCTGGTAATCCTGTGGAAAACCCTTGGATATAAAGTTCGGGTATATCCCGTCCTTCTGGTTCAATAAAGATTTGATGGCTTTCCTTATCAGCAAAGCGGACAATTTTATCTTCAATACTGGGACAATAGCGCGGCCCTTTAGCTTCCACCCAACCGCCATAAACTGGCGACAGGTGTAAATTATCCTGAATTAGGCGATGGGTTTCGGCGGTTGTGCGGGTGATGTAGCAAGGCATTTGTTCCCGTTCTACCCACGCCTCTGGGTCAAAACTGAACCAGCGCACATCTTCATCCCCTGGCTGGATGAGCATTTTACTATAATCCACCGATCGCTTGTCTACCCGTGCTGGGGTTCCAGTTTTGAGTCTTCCGGTTTCAAATCCGAGGCGATTTAGGGTTTGTGTCAATCCTTCAGCCGCAAATTCTCCAGCCCGTCCGGCTGGCATTGATTTGTTCCCAACCCAAATTTTGCCTCCTAGGAAGGTGCCAGTTGTCAAGATAACTGCTTTACATTGGAACCCTACACCAAAATAAGTTTCAACGCCGATGACTTCACCATTAGCGCCCAGCACCAAGTCTGTTGCCATACTTTCGCGGATTGTCAAGTTTTCTTGGTTCTCAACAATATTTTTCATCACCGCTGCATATTCGCGCTTGTCCGTCTGGGCGCGTAATGCCCAAACAGCAGGCCCTCGTGAAGAGTTGAGGATACGTTTTTGCAGGTAGGTGCGGTCTGCTACTTTACCAATTTCTCCGCCAAGTGCATCTACCTCATGAGTCAACTGAGATTTGGCCGGGCCACCCACTGCTGGATTACAAGGTTGCCAAGCAATTTTATCCAAGTTGAGCGTCAATAGCAGGGTACGACAACCGAGGCGTGCAGAGGCGAGAGCCGCTTCGCAACCGGAGTGACCTGCACCGACGACTATGACATCAAAAGCGTCTTGAAATTCAACGGAATTGTGCATGGTCATACTTACAGGATCGGCAAGCTTAGAGTTCTTTTCAATTTTAACTGTTCCAGTGATTTCATGGATGTATCTTTCTAATAAAAAAGTTATCAAATTTACTAGTACTCACTCAAAGACAAGTTTCTATTTTTAAACTTGAGTATTAAGTAAAAAAGATTATATTTTTTAAATTTTATGGCAATTTTCCGGGTTGCTGCTTAAAGCTATTGTTCACATGGTTAGCAATCAAAAGAAAATAATTGATTATTAGTATGCATGAAATATTTTGTATAAGTTGTACATAATTTTAAGCAAGTATTAGTGATTTATTTATATTTCTATTCTTTATTATCTAACTCAGTAATAGTAAATATTTTCAACAAATTAATTAATTTTACTTAAATCAACTAAGCAATTATTTAAAAATGAAACTCACCTTCAAAAAGAAAAAATCACTTAATAGAATTGTTAGAAAGATAAGTTTCATTAGTATAGTTATCTTGATAATTTTTATATTAGTAGCTAGCAATGAGATTACCCATCACAAAGTTGCTATAACTGCCCAACCATTAAACGGATGCTTGAGCAATGATTCATTAACTTGTACAGATACCTCTAAAGAGACAATATCAGAACCATTTATTCCCAACCCAAAATTAAATCATCAACAGCGTTTTTTATCTGCGATCGCTAGAAATTTAACCACAATTCCCCAGCCTGGTACTTATGAATATATTTTGTTACGAGCTTATGGTGCAGTCTTTGTAAATCAAGATATCGGGATGAAACTGCCACCAAAACATATCTTTGCCAATGAACAAGAAACCCAAGATTTTCAAGCTACTTTAACAATGGGTCATGTCGATGGCACTAGAGACTGTTACTTACAAAAGTCGGCGGCTGAGGCTTTAAATAAAGCGCGATCGCTACAAAGAATTCCGCTAAAATCTGGTTATGGTTCTGGTGATTGTACTCGCACTTTCAACACGAACTTAAGATTTTGGTATAAATATGCCAACAATCAAGTTTTGGCAAAAGTGAAAGCGGGAAAAGAAACAAAAATTCTCGGTTTAGTTGCACCTCCTGGAACTTCACAACATCTCTGGGGATTAGCAATTGATTTACGCGTAGGTAGTAAAGAACAAAGAAAAGCTCTTAATCAAAATGGTTGGTTTCAAACTGTAGAAAATGATATTCCACATTGGACTTATGTAGGTTTATCTGAAGAGAATTTACCTATGTTTGGTTTTAACAAACAAGTTGTCCGTGGGATTACTTATTGGATTACGCCATTATAATTTTTAGATAACATGAAAAATTGAGAATACTAACCTAGAATATATATTTTCAGAGATTTAGCTATGCAAAATAAAGCTGCTAACTAGGAGCAAAACTTCCTGATTAATTTACATCTTGAAAGTATCCTATTTAACAACCTGTCCCCTTACCCATTCCCTAATTGCTTCTCGGAAAACTCGTCTTCCTGCCATGCGATATCTTTCAATTAGTAAAGGAATCTCGTGGATGTTCAGGTTAGGAAACACTAGACTTATCTCTCTTTGAAGATATTCTTCACCTTGTAACTGATAAATTTTGATTTCCCCAGAATCATAACACCAGATTTCAGGCACACCTAACCGTGCATAAATAGGAAAGCGATCTAAAGATTTACTAGTAATATCAATCTCTAAAGCCAAATCGGGAGGAGGATCTTGATTTAAATTAAACTTGAGCTTACCTCGAATTAGTGCTTCATTTTGGAAATAAAAACAATTATCGGCTTCTATTCCTGCCTTTTTTAGCTCTCGTTTCCAGGTACTAGAGCCATAACACTCATAATCTAGTTCTAAAACTTCAGCCGTATCTTTGATGATGTCACCAATTATTTCTTTGTAATATTCATGTTCTGGTAATGGTGTCATAATCTCTAATGTGCCATCATCATAAGCTACCTTAGCTGCACGGGTTTCACCTAAATCGAGTAATAAATTTTCAAATTGTTGCCAACTGATATTGTAGAGAACTACTCGATCAGCGCGATTTTCAGTTAGCAGCATAACTCCTCGCAGAATCAGTAAGTAATAAACAGTATTCAGTAACCAGTAAAAATCGGATATCAAGCCTCAAACTTACAACTGACAGCTAAACAAAATAGACATTTATCCTAATCTATTTTATCAATAATGATTGATGAATATTTTTAAACTCTCACCACCTTTCCACATGTTCTTCCATGAGGATATTGAGGTAAAATTTGGTGAAAAAGAGTGTAAAGACGTAGTATTGCTAATACTTCTTTACAAGGCTTCTGGATAATGCATATTTAATTTCTGGAGATGTCTACATTCAAAACCACACCCTTGATTTTCTATACTCCCCTCTCCATTTTGGAGAGGGGCTGGGGGTGAGATTACGCCGGATAAATCCGCAATCTTCTATTTGGTTCTTCGCCAAAACTATGCGACTTGAGGCGATAATGTTCTACCAACTCATGTTGCATTTTGCGGACTTGGGGAGAACGCGGTAATAACTCGACTGGCTGTCCTTTCGGAATCACAATTTGCTCAACAGCAAGTCTAGCTTCTTCTAAAGCATCCATCTCATCATCGCTACCGTTATGCAAAAATAGTTGCAGTTCTCGGTCATCGGCCATTTCTGGGTCATCGATGTTCAATAAGCGCCGCAAACCACGGGTGATTTGGGGAATGGTGCTGGACTTAATCATGTGGATGGGTACATGACGCGCTTTAGCCATTTGGCGTAATTTGGCGTGGTTTTTGACGTGCGATCGCAGTGCTAAAATTGCATCAGCACTATCTATATCTTTTGTCAATACCACGGGCAAAGTTAGCACACTAATTACCTGTTCCAGTTGGTGGCGGCTAACGCCATAAGGGTAAACGTGCAATGGCAAATCTTCACCATTGGGCCCTGGCACTCTTGTAGCAGCATCCAAATCAATGCTTTCAGAATAATTGAAGGATTCATCCAGCAAACGGTCAAACTCACTGCGTCCAGTTACCCGCTCTACAGGCAATTGCGGCAGTGCTACCATTTGTCCAGATGAACGCCAGCCATTAGACGCCCGCGCCGGTGGGAAAGAATCCTCCACTGTCCCTAGCTGTCCACCGCGACCGTTAACAACAGCTAACTGCCTTGTGACCGCGACTTTGCCGTGGTCATCAACGGTTCTCGTTTGTGGGCTAGGCTGACGCCCCCGCAATAGATTATCTACGGTGTCAGCAACACTTTCGTGTACTGTCCAGCGTTGGCGTTCCAACATTTCCACAGCAATTTCAAAGGTAGGAGGGGCTTTCCGCTCCAAAACAGTCTTTTGACTGCCCCGGCGTCTGGCTTCGTCGTCTCCCAGTGTCACAGCTTGGATACCCCCAACTAAATCAGCCAAGGTGGGGTTTTTAATCAGATTTTCGATCTGATTCCCGTGGGCAGTACCTACCAACTGTACACCCCGTTCCGCAATGGTACGAGCCGCTAAAGCTTCCAGTTCTGTGCCAATTTCATCAATGACGATAACTTCTGGCATGTGGTTCTCCACTGCCTCAATCATCACCTGATGCTGTTGATCTGGATGAGCCACTTGCATCCGCCGAGCGCGACCAATAGCGGGGTGAGCAACATCACCATCCCCAGCAATTTCGTTGGAGGTGTCAATAATTACCACTCGCTTATGCAGATCATCTGCTAAAACACGGGCAATTTCCCGTAAGGCGGTAGTTTTGCCTACGCCTGGACGCCCCAGCATGAGAATCGATTTACCTGTTTCTACCAAATCGCGGATCATGCCAATGGTTCCGAATACCGCCCGACCAACGCGACAGGTCAAGCCAATAATCTTACCCGTGCGATTGCGGATGGCACTGATCCGATGCAAAGTTTGCTCAATTCCTGCCCGATTATCTCCGCCAAAGATTCCGACTCGTTGAATGCAATCATCTATCTGTTCTTGAGTAACAGGTACTTCGCTCAGATACTCAGCTTGATTGGGAAAGCGAGCCTCTGGGCGACGACCCAAATCCAAGACCACTTCTACTAAAATATCTCGTTTGGGATGACTCTCTAGTACTTGTCGCAGGTCTTGGGGCAAAATGTCTAATAACTTTTGGAGATCGTCTGTAATCGTCATGCTTTCTATGCGAGAGATAGCGAGGACATTTGCGTGCAGGAGAACCCGCCCTGGGCATTTTCCGAACGAGCGATTAAAGCTCCTGCTGTGACTTGATCTGGGAAACGAGAGAATGGGCAAGTTCTACAGCTTGCCAAAGTAATATGTCATCTTCTTCTAGGCGAACAGTCGCCTTCACATTAGTGTTACTTACCTCCTTATTCTCTAACTGTTCGAGAATTGGTGACAGCAGTACGCGGGCGTAGCTACCGTAGGCGACCCCAGAAATTTTGGATTTTGGATTTTGGATTTTAGATTGGGGATTGGTGTCTTCTAATCCAAAATCTAAAATCGGCAATCTCAAATCGCTGAGTAGTCCCATTGCCTTTAACTTAGCAACGGTATAGCTATTTGTGCCGCCTGCTAACTGCACATATCCCGGTAACTTTGCTGCCAAAACTTTTTGCCCTAATTTCACCGCGGCTATTGTAGTGCCATCGCCAATATCACCACTCATAGGACGACCGTCGGTCTGCCAAATTAAAGCACCCTTTAGTGGGGCAATCAGGTCATACAGCGCTCTCAGGTAGTCAGTCATCCCCTCGCCATCGGGACAGCTGATGGCTAGTAACTTTAGTTGATCGGCCCACGGTGAAATTGCTTGCCATAATTGCTCAAATTCTGCCAACCGCCCAACTTTTGTATGGATTTCTACGGCATCTACTCCCGTTGACATTACCAACGGCGCGATCGCTGCCGGCGTTGACACATACAATGATGTATAGATCATATCGTATGGACAAATTGGTATGCAACGACCGCAGCCATAGCACTTTTCGGATACTACTCCCGAAAAGTCTTCTTTTCTACTGTTAAACACAATTGCTTGTGCAGGGCAAATCCGTTCACAGGGTCTAGGGCAGTCTGTAGGACATTCACTAGGATTAAATTCTGCTTTCCGAAAATGGGGGTCTTCTCCATCGTTCAGGCTAACCATCAAAAAGGGTGAGTTGCCTCTTTTGCCAAAGCCTCGCTTTTGGGCATCCATAGCCAGAGATTTGGCTACTTGTAGCCCTGCTTGCGCTGCTGCAATCACCGCTGGATCAGCTGCAACATCTATGCAGTCAGCGCCCGCCAAAGTATAGGCTAACGTTAAATTTCTGACTGCCGGCAAATGCTGGAAGCTGGCTCCGCAGATCAGCTTGAACCAGTCACCTTGTTTGAGAGATTGTAAAGGGGCGAACAGATCAGTCACACTTCTATTATGCGTTTATGCGACTAAAAATAGTAGTCTGTGATCAAGAAAAAGTCCGGATTTCCTGATTCAGGGATTGGGGAAATCGGAACCCCCTTTGGGGCATTGGGAATTGGGCGAATGACACTCAGTTAAGATATAGCCCATGTCCTAGCTGGTTCCCAGCCTGGAGGCAATACAAAACTTTGGGCTTATCTTAGTGCCATTCGGGCATGGGGCATTTGGAATTAGTTATTTCTCCCTCACTCCCCTCTTTAAAATATCCATAGGTTCTTAAAACCTGATATAAATATAATACTACGGTTAGTTTATCGGAGAATAGCTCTTAAATAACATGGTGTCTTTGTACACAAGCTTATCTAGCTCCACCAGTAATAATACTAAGCATTTTTTTGCCCGTAGGTCATTTTTACCAGAGCATCAAAACGGACTTTGGAAGATTGAAACGGGTTTTGTCCGAACTTTTACCTATCTGGAAGATGGTACGACTGTCGCTCTGGGCTTGTGGGGTCCTGGAGATGTCGTTGGCAGAACTTTGTCAAAAATAGAACCTTATCAGATGGAATGCCTAACTAAAGTGGAGGCAACAGTCTTACCTTTAGAAGAGTGGACTGAACTAACAGAAACTCTACTTGCCCATATTCAACAGGCTCAAGAATTGATGATCATTCGTAGCCATAAAAAAGTGGATACTATGCTCATCAAATTGTTGACATGGTTATCCAAAAAGTTTGGTTCGGAAGTTGAGAAGGGACGTTTAATAGATATGCGTCTGACTCATGAAGACTTGGCAGAAATGCTCGGTTCAACTCGTGTTACCATCACTCGTGTTCTTGGTCAGTTTGAGCAAGAGGGCTTGATTAATCGTCTCTCCCTGCATCGAATTGTGTTGCGAGAAGAAGAAATTTGGTACTACGAAATTTAGATTATTTCAGCATTCTGAATTCTTACCTTAGCGATCGCTATAAACGCTAGACAAATCTAGCCAAATCGGTAGCCCCAGTTTTTCTAAATAACTCAGGCTAGAGTATAGTTGCTTTGTTCTCCCCCACAAATCTAAGTCAAACCAGCCGTCATTTTCGGTATCGGGTTGAAGTATAGCACTGGTAATATTAACTATTAGTCCATAACGAGAAACTAACTCGGTCAATAGTTCTGCCTACGGTGAGCTGCGCCTACGCAATTTTTTGGTTTGGCAGAGAATCTTGTTGATACCGTACCCGTAAATAGACGATGCTGTAGGGGTTTAGAATGCTAAACCCCTAGGAAAGATTTGGGTTTTCACCTGACACATATTTGGTATTTCTTGTCAATGCGTAAGTCCTAGCCTTTACCAATCAGTTGCTTTAGTGTCATCCCAGACTTCCAATTCTAAATCATGGAGATAGGTTAACCCGCTCTCAATTTGTGCGTCTGTTCCTTGTAGTTCAAGGTCAAACCAACCATCACCGACAGCATTGGCTCCCAAAATTGCTGCCGTGATATTCACAGTCAGCCCATAGTCAGACACCAGGCGAGAAATAACTGGTTCCTGGTGATAATCCTTAGGAATTCTTAGTCGAATCCGTTTATTGGTAAGTGTATTGTCAGTAGCCATATCTGAGTTATTCTCATCCCTGATCGGGATTGGTACAGAACTACCCTTAACCCTAATGGTAATTTCCTAATAGGTACTAGGTAGATTGCACCTTATCCCATGATTTGCTTGTATCCTATTCAAAGGATAACTATAATCGCTTGATTTTTCTATTCAACATCTTTAATGCGGGTTTTCCGTTCCAGAATCTCTTTCAGCACTAGGGTTACTACTGCTAGCAACGCTAACAGTACAGCCGCAGAGAAAGCAGCTTCAGTTTCATATTGTTTGTAAGCATCTTCTACAAACAATGGTAAGCTTTGGGTTTGGTCAGCAATGTTGCCAGATACCACTGAAACTGCTCCGAATTCACCCATTGCTCTGGCATTGGTCAAAATTAAACCGTAGAGTAAACCCCAGCGGATACTAGGCAGGGTGACGCGCCAAAATATCTGCCAATCTTTCGCACCTAAAGTTCTAGCAGCTTCTTCTTGATCCTTGCCAAATTCTTCTAAAACAGGAATTACTTCCCGCGCCACAAAGGGCATACTCACAAAAGCTGTAGCCAACACCATACCTGGAAATGCAAAGATAATCTTGATATCAAGTGCCTGGAGCCAAGGGCCAAACCACCCATTGCGTCCATAAAGAAGCACAATCATCAATCCTGCAACTACAGGCGAAATCGAAAAGGGCAAGTCAATAATGCTCAATACTATGGCGCGTCCAGGAAATTTGTGACGAGCGATCGCCCAAGCTGCACATAGCCCAAACACAGTATTCAAGGGCAGAGAAATCACAGCCAACAATAGCGTTAGCCAAGCTGCATGGAGAAAAGCAGGTCGCGTTAGGTTGGATAGAAATGGCCCAACTCCTTTGCTGAAGGCCTGGAAAAAAACGTTGATTGCAGGGATGTATTGAACTAGGGCTAAATAGGCGATCGCTATCCCAATTAAAACTAGTGGAACCCAACTCTTCTGTTCTTGCGGCTTGGCTGTATTTGTATCAGATGTAGATGAGTGAAAACTTGGCTTATCTAGTGTCATATCGCCTTGCCCATGCTTGTAAGAAATTAATTGCCAATAGCAGTACCAACGAAATTGATAGTAAAACTATGCCAATTACTGTTGCACCAGAATAGTCATACTGCTCTAAGCGTTGGAAAATCAGTACAGGTGCGATCAAGTCTTGATAGGGCGTATTGGAAGAGATAATCACAGTTGACCCATACTCCCCAACTGCACGAGAGAAACCCAAAGCAACACCAGTCAAAATCGTCGGAAATAAAGGTGGCAAAATCACTTTCCAAAAGGTCTGCCATTGAGAAGCACCCAGACACCAAGCAGCTTCTTCAATTTCCTGTTCCATTTCTTGAAGTACGGGTTGCACAGTTCTCACAATAAAAGGTAGTGAGATAAATATCATTGCCACCGCTACTCCGGTGCGGGTAAAAGCTACTTTAATTCCCAGTGGTGCTAGTAGCGAACCTATCCAGCCATTATCACTGTAAACTGTTGCTAAGGTTAGCCCTGCTACCGAAGTTGGTAGTGCAAATGGTAAATCCACTGTGGCGTCAATCAAACGCTTTAAGGGAAAGTCGTAGCGAACCAGAACCCAGGCAATTAGAGTTCCAAAAATGCCATTCAGGAAAGCCGCAAATAGGGCTGTAACAAAAGTTACGTTATATGTCGCTAATGCGATATCACTGGTTGCGATCGCCCAAAATCTAGATGGAGGTTCTGTACCTGCTTTCAGGAACATGGCAATTATGGGGATAAACAACATCACCGTCAGGTATCCAATGGTGATTCGCCAAGTCCAAGGAACTCGCCCGAATTTCTTCCAAAACGGTGTTTTGCGTTCAATTTCCACAGCAGGAGATACAGTCGTCACGTCGCTTCGCTCCGAATTCAAAATTCAAAATTCAAAATTCACAATACTCATAAATAAATTTACTTGCTCTGTATTATGAGTCTGTTTCGGTCAGTATTCGTAATTGTTAATTTGTAATTCCTATAGGACTTACACACTCTCTACGAATTACATAGCTTGCTTCTCGCCATTCGCGTAGCGTCTCCTAAAGAGAGCCATTAAGAATTACAAATTACGAATTACGAATTATTTAGTTACCGTTTATTTTTGGGCTTGAATCTTGTCAAACACGCCCCCATCTGCGAAGAACTTGTTATCAATTGCTTCCCAACCGCCCAAGTCTGCAACAGTACCCAAAGTTTTCACCTTGGGAAATTTATCAGTGACTTCTTTAGTTTGAGCTAAAGTCTCATCTACCGGTCGGAATCCCAATTTGACAAACTCTTGCTGTGCTTCTGGAGTGTAGAGGAATTTGACAAATCCTTCGGCAACTTCGCGGTTGCCATGCTTATCAACGTTTGTATCTACCACAGCGATCGGATTGTCAATGGAAATATTCACATCGGGAACTACATACTCAACTTTTTCGCCCTTTTGCTGTGCCAAAATAACTTCGTTTTCGTAGTTGATTAAGACATCTCCCTGTCCTTGCTTGGCGAATGTATCTGTAGCTTCCCGCGCATCTTTAGGCAAGATTGGCACATTTTTGTAAACTTTAGTCACAAATTCAGTAGCTTTAGCCTCATCGCCACCTGTTTTAATCACAGAATCCCATAGTGCTAAGAAATTCCACTTAGCAACGCCTGATGTTTTGGGATTAGCAGTAATCAATTTCACACCATCTTTGGCTAAATCTGGCCAGTTCTTGATGCCTTTAGGATTGCCTGAACGAGTCACTAATGCTGCAACTGATTTGGAGACAATGCCATTGTTGGGAACTTCTTTCTCCCATCCTGGCTGAATTAATCCAGCTTTCTCAATCTTTGAAGTGTCTCCAGCTAGTGCTAAGTGGACAACATCTGCTTCCAAACCATCGATAACGGCGCGAGTTTGAGAACCAGAACCACCATAGCTTTGTTTGAAGGTGACAGTTTGGTTATGATCTTTCTTCCACTGTTCTACAAACTTAGGAATAATAGCTTCGTGAGCGGCTTTGGTAACTGCAAAAGAAACTAGGGTTATTTCAACATTTTGCTTACTTGCAGCCACAGGACTAGCAGCAGGGGCTTCTGTAGAAGAATTATTCCCAGTTTCACCAGAGCAGGCGGCAAGTGCCACACTCAATAAGGTTCCTACCAAAAAGAGTGATACAAAGCCTTTGAGCGAATTTAGTCTGAACCGATACGTTAAGTGTTCAGCGATCGCTTCTAATCTTTTCAGTTGGCGTTGCCACAAACTCATTCCATTTCCTCCACTAAATCTACAAATAATCGATGGGAATACAGTTATATACTGTTTATAATACTGGATGATTTCATGTATCCAGTCGCAAATATCAAAAAACCTCAGATTCTTTATCAAGAATATGGTGATTCTACCAGTTATGTGAGGAATTACAAATGCTTTTATTTTCAACTATCAAGTTGTCATCACAATCAGCTACTTAGTGTATCAAGCAACTTGCTAGGTAATGGCTAGTTTTTGAGGATAGTTTGTTTGTTGTAGCGTAGGTGTAGCCCGTCGTAGAAATCAGCTTCGCTCAACGCAGTGCTACAAAATCAAGTAATGTCTTTAGTGCAAGGATGATTACTGTAGTGAGAAATATACGCCGTAACCAAATGTTGCTGAGTCT
Source organism: Nostoc sp. CALU 546 (assembly GCF_048836525.1). Lineage (NCBI taxonomy): Bacteria > Bacillati > Cyanobacteriota > Cyanophyceae > Nostocales > Nostocaceae > Nostoc > Nostoc sp. CALU 546. The sequence goes on along the minus strand of NZ_JAWJTF010000009.1, from coordinate 68,644 downwards.
GAGAGCAACTCGCGATCCGACGATTCCACCAACAAACATAGTAATACTCAGAATAATACCTAACTTGTAATCAACTATTCCCTGTGTAAAGAAAATAATGGTGGCAATCAGTGAAGAAAAAATGTTGATAAATTTTGTATTTGCGATCGCTTGCACAAATGTCATCCGAAATAGACTCACATAAGCTGCTGTGAGCATGGTGACATAGCCACCACTAAAGAAACCACCATAAACACCAAGCACAAAAGTAGCCACATATCCACCAATTTCTGCTATTTGCGATGGTTTCCCTATTCTTGAAACAATTCCAGCATTCCGATTAGTGATTGAAAATACGGCAACCACAATCATCAAAACTGAGATAATCAGAGGCATCGATTTTGAAGGTACAACTAAAACAAATAATGCACCGATAATTGAGCCTAAAAGTGTTAGAGAAATCATGATTGGCAAGCGACTGCGATCAATTGCTTTTTTGCCAATAAAAGGCAATGTACCACCAACACTCATAAAAGTTAATGCCAACATATTAGTGGCAAGAGCAATGCGCGGTTCAATACTCAATTGCAACATTACAGGGACGGTAATTAAAGAAGTACTTCCTGTAATGACACTTATTACACTTGTTATAAAGAAAACTGTAATGAGGAAGAATAATTCAGGAGTAGTCATTATAAATTATATTTTTATGTTGTTAGCAATATATCTTTGCAGTGATGATTACATTAGACAAAAAACATCTAAAGCTCTTGTTTTTAAAAGAGCTACAGCATTTTTAAATTATATTAGTATAGATAATATTCAGTGTAAAGGTATAAATTTTATACCAATAAAAACGGTATTTTATATATAAATTGGTAACAACTAAGTTGGGGAAACTTGTATAAGTCAAGACAGTTCAGATAAGACCAAAATACTTGTAGAGACGGCGATTTATCGCGTCTAAAAAACCCATAATTTTGTACAAGTAGCGCTTAAATGAACCGTATTGTTGTATAATTTGGTAAATTACAACAGTGAACCATGTCTGTTGTAGAGAAAATTGTTTATGGGTATCAACTGAAGGTAAAATCCTTCATCATTTCATCTATTTAAAGACATCACAGACACGATTTTCTCCGCTTCATCTACCGTGATTTTCGCTAGCCCAAATTGTTCAATTACCGCTGCATTCGTCGTCAAATGCCTACTCACTTCAGCCACTCGATACTGACTTTCCTCTGATGCTAAAGCAGCTGGTAATAGTAACTGATCTGCTAAATGTTCATCTACTGCTGCGCCGGTGTGATGAAACTCAAGCAGCTGATGACAAGCAATCTCTGCAACTGTCTCCGCCGACAACCGTAATCGCCCAAATCCACCAAAGCCAGTCAAGCTGTTCTGATATTCAGCAGTTAGGAAAATACCCGCCCCAGGTGCTACACCTCTTTCTCGCAAAGTCTGTACAGCAACTTTCAAATTGGCTTCCCGTAACAAATTTTCGGCACGATTTGCCATCCGTTGGGGAATATGGGAAGGCAATTCTGTCACCACTGCTAGTCCCCGCACCTGTTGTAACTTTCCCCGTTCCAACAAGTTGATCCCACCGAGTTTACCACCACCATCTACCTGTAACTGTACCTCACCCCCACCTTGGGGATACCAACCCCAAGCGCCTAACTTGACTTGGGCTTCTACTCCCATGCGTTGCAGTATGGGCAGATAAACTTGCTCTATGTACGTCACTGTCGGGCTAAAGTTAACGTGAGTTCCACCCTTTAGTGTTACCTGGGAATTACCAGATGCTAGTGCTAAAGGTAAAAGAATTGTTTGTAAAACTAGAGCGATCGCACCCGCAGAACCACCTTGTTGTGCTTTACTAACATCAAAGGTATAAATTCCAGCTTGCACAGCACTACCTGGGATGAATTCTAGTAGCATTGAACCCAAAGCATCACCCCGTAGTTGGGCATTACAAATTCTACCCGCAGCCCGAACGGCTGTTAAGTGTTGTGCTGCTAATCCTGGCTTTTTGCGTCCAGCGCGAATGCCTGTAATTCGTATGGGTTCGCCGGTAATGGCGGCTAGACTTAAGGAAGTGCGGAGAACTTGTCCGCCTCCCTCTCCGTAGGAACCGTCAATTTCAATCATGGGCGATTTTGGGATGTTGGATTTTGGGTTTTCCGAAAAGAATTCAGGAGTCAGGAGTCAGGAGTCAGAATTCAGAATTCAGAATTGAATTGGAGTCCGACTTAGGAATGAATACACGGTAAAACATCACAATCTGATCTTTCCTGCGGAAGTTGTCGCTCCGACTTTCCGCGCTTAATCCGCCACTTTCTGATTCTGATTCCTGTTAGCGATAAGCGGGGCGTTTAGCCCATTCTGACTTTTGAATTCTTCTTCAACCCCACGACTCTTAAAATCAAACCACAGATTATAAACGCTTAATAGCTAGCTTTTTAGAGTGAAGTTACACAAATATACAGAAAAAGTTCTGATATCTCTTGCCGTAGTTTGCTAATTTTGAACTTTGAATTGAAGAACTTTGCTTTTAGCGGGGTTCATCAACCCATAAGGATCAACTATTTCTTTAAATTTTAATTGCTCAGGATCAATTACTTTTCTGCCTCCCTCTTCAATAATATACGTGTGGGGATTGGCAATACTCACACCCTGTTCTTCGTGATAGTGGATAATTTCATTGAGGCGTTCTTCGGTGGTGTAGCGCACAAGTTGCAAAGCACCAGGAACTACGGCACCGTTTACCCGAAAAAATTCCAAATGCATCATTACTTCATCGCCGAAGTGATGGTACATCTGCTCTACTAGTTTTAAACTGCGTTCGCTAGGAAACATACTTTGTAAGTAGGTAATTGCAGTATCTACACTCCGGGCGTGTAAGGTAGTGTGATTCCAAGTAAATTCTGCTAAATGTATACCTTTGGCAGCTTCTTCGGCTGGTTTTTTATATGTGATTTTGCCGCCATATTGCTGCACCAAACCTGGTAAAAATTCCAAACTCGGTTCGGAAATTATCAAAAATACTGGGTGAGTCCCTTCAGGAATGTACTGTTGTAGGGCGTGAAAATATTGGGGAATTTGGGATGCAAAGACAGAAATCAACTTTTTAATCATGCCATCAGCATTACCAAGAGCCTGACCAAACTTTGCTGCTGTCATAAACTCGTCAAATGTCACAATGACTTCTGCCCAAGGATAAGCTGGTGCTAAGGGAATTTCGACTTCGGTGATGATGCCGTTAATTCCCCAAGCATGATTCACCTTTTGCACATCGTCGCCGCGTAACTCGATCGCACGGGGTTCATCTTCTACAGTTATTACTCGCAGTGCTAAGATATTACCGCGATCGCCTAGTAATCCATATTGAATCGAGCCAATGCCCCCACTTCCCCCAGCAATAAACCCGCCAATTGTCGCTGTGCGGTACGTGGAAGGGGCCATACGGATTTCCCAGCCGATTTCTCTGGTTTTTTTATCCAAAGTTGCCAACTTCACCCCAGCTTCTACCCGCGCCACCCCCGGTTTTACCCAAGGAATCTCTTGCATCCGCGTCATGTCTAAAATTACGCCACCATGCAACGGTACACATTGCCCATAATTCCCAGTTCCCGCACCCCGCACAGTTACAGGTATACGGTGTTTCGCGCAGGCGGCTGCGACTTTTAAAACCTCTGCTTCATTGGCGGGACGCACTACGATATCCCCCACTTTTCCCTCTAGTTTCGGCACTAGCACTGGACTAAAGGTGTGGTAATCCTGAGATAATTTTGCGACTTGGGCGGAATCGGTGATGGTTTCTATCCCTTCTAGAGAATTAATCAGGGCATCCAATTTTATTGTCATAGCTTACATCCTTTTTTTAACGCAGAGGAACGTCAAGGTTCGCTGAGGAGTTTATTCTCTGCGCTCCTCTCTCTGGGTTGTAAAATCTTAATTCTCATGTTTGACAGCACTATTCATGCCACTTACTTAATATAAAGTCAGATAGGGCACTAAAGTTGAAATAGGTTGAGCAGATTCCGGTCAAGGCTGTTGAGTCCTAGTGTAGTGTTAGATACGATGGGGAAAAAGGCGACAATCTAGGCACAAACTACTAAGGCGGCGAAGGTGTTATTTTTTAGCCAGAGAATTATTAAGGGTGCGATCGCAACTATGGGAGTTGTTTGTAAAATTACTGCATAGGGAAATAACCTGCGTTCAACCTAACAAACATCATGGTCACGCATCTATGAAAAAAGCGCTCACACCTCAAACTGCTTTACTATTTACATGTTCTATGATGCTGGTAGCTTGTGCTAAAAGTGGCAGTAATAATACAAGTTCCGCAAATAATCCAACAGCGACAACAGGTGCAGCTAATGCTATTCCTATCGGTATCGCCTTTGCACAAACAAGCAATGTAGCATTACTTGGTCAAGAAGGAACTGATGGAGTAAAAATTGCTGAGAAATATTTTAATAACAAAGGAGGTATCAATGGTAGACCAATTAAATTAGTCTATCAAGATACTGGTGGTGATGAAGTTGGAGCCATTAATGCTTTTCAAACTTTAATTAGTAAAGATAAAGTTGTTGGCATTGTTGGCCCTACCCTATCACAACAAGCTTTTAGCGCTAATCCCCTAGCAGAACGCAATAAAGTTCCAGTTATTGGAGCATCAAATACTGCTAAAGGTATTCCCGAAATTGGTGATTATGTGGCTCGTGTTTCTTCATCTGTTGCTGTTGTTGCTCCTTATTCAGTGAAAGCTGCACTCAAAGAAAATCCCCAAATCAAAAGAGTAGCTGTCTTCTACGCTCAAAATGATGCTTTCAATAAGTCGGAAACAGAAATATTTCAGAAAACAGTTACAAATTTAGGATTGGATTTAGTCACAGTCCAAAAGTTTCAAACTACAGATACCGACTTTCAAGCTCAAGCCAGCGATGCTATTAATTTAAAACCAGATTTGGTGATTATATCCGGGTTAGCTGTAGATGGAGGTAATTTAGTTAAACAATTACGAGAACTTGGTTATAAAGGAATAATTGTTGGTGGCAATGGTTTTAACACATCCCATATATTTTCTGTGTGCAGAGCGCTCTGTGATGGCGTGATTGTAGCTCAAGCTTATAGTCCTATCTATGCAAGTGAAATTAACACTGCATTTCGTAAAGCCTACCTTGAACAATATCATAGAGAACCACCCCAAGTAAGTGCTCAAGCTTTTGCTGCTTTACAGGTATATGTAGAAGCGCTGCAATCTTTAGATAAAAAAAGCAACATTAATCAATTGAAATTACCACAATTGCGTACAGAATTGAATAAGGAGTTACTAACAAAAAAGTTTCAAACTCCTCTCGGTGAAATTGCTTTTACACCAGTAGGTGATGTAATTAAAAAAGAGTTTTACGTTGCACGACTCAAGATGGAACCAAACGGTGTCAAGGGTAAATTTTCTTTTTTAAGCATAAAATAGTTGCAAGGATTAAAGTTGTAGGGGCATTTTTAATCTTTGGTAAAAGCATACTTTACTTAGAGTAAAGACCAGTAGGTAATATTAGCAGAAGCAGAAACGTAAATTGGTTTGCCTTTAAGGTCGGCAAGGGTTTTAATTGCTGGGTTGGGATGTGCAATGAGACACCAAGGGTCTTTCTGGAAAATTGCTGCAACTGTGATTTTGGGAATATCTCGTGCTATGGCATTTACGGCATCCATGCCATAACTCATAAAGACATCTACCGCATCCCCCATCAACAATTGAGTACCACTGGGAACCTGGGGGCCACCCATTTTGATGCTTACATCTAAACCGTAGTCTTTGTAAAGACCAGTGGCTATCGCCTGGTAAAATCCGCCGTGTTCTGCTTGTGCCATCCAGTTTGTACCAAAGGTAACTTTATCCAACTGAGAATTGCTAGTTGACGGTTGGTTGCTGTTAGCACAAGCAGCAGGAATGCTGCTATCAATCCAGATAGAACTGTATTGAATAAAATTGCGGCGATTAAGGCGATGAATTGCTCTTGATGAGGGTGATGACGGATTCATAAAACAGTATGATCCTCTCTCCTATCTGCCGTTGTAGCTGAATCTAAATGTACATTCTAGAATCAACTTTTGATTCACTAGCGAATAGGGCTGAATTTCTAAAGCACGTTGAAAAGCTCGGATCGCTTGCCCATATTGTCCTAGTGCCGCATAGCACAAGCCCATACCGTGAAGTGCCCCAAAATGTATTGGATTTATCTGCACAACCATCTGACAATCTGCCAGAGATTTTTGGTAATCGCCAATACTGTAATACAGGAAAGCCCGACGATTCCAAGCTTCGGCAAAATCTGGCTGATCTTTTATAAGTGCTGTCAGTGCTGTTTCGGCTTCAGCAATTTCACCAGCATCCAGTAACTTTTGACTGCGGTCAATTATTTCCAGCCCATAGATTCCCTTTTGCTGAAACCAGATCCGCCAGATTTTTCTGGTTGCTTTGTCCCGGACTGTAGCATCGGGGTTTTTCAACTCTTCAAGTAAGGAATTGATAGATAAAGAATCCATGAATTTGAGATCAGTGAATATACCTTTGTATTAACTTTCTCACAAAATATATCTATTAATTCATTTTTAAAGTCATCTTTAAATTTGCGCTGATTAATTGCTAATTATGAATTTTCTGTGTTATTTATTGGATTCAGCAATACGACTAATACCACACTAGACATTTAGAGTCTTGAAGAATTCAGTATTCAGAATCCAGGAATCAGAATCAAGATACTTGCGGACTCGCTTTATTATGTCGGAAAACATCTTGAAAACCACCAAATGTGTTCTTTGGTGGGTTCTTAAACCCATTTATTCATTCGCCAGTCGTAGAGGATTCATTCTGACTCCTGACTCCTGACTCCTGAATTCTGGTTGATAAAAAGAAAAACTTACTAGAGGTAGTTGACAGATCCCTAGTGAGTAATAGCTGATAAAAACATCCCTAAAAAATAATGACTATGCCAAAGCAAAACGACGTTTCCAGGCATATTGTTCTTACTTCTCATCCTAGTAGCTTTGGCCCTAAACCAATCCCCATTAATTGGGGAGCAGCCGATCATAAGGAACGCGGGCCGATTATTGCTACGCTAACTAAGCAAGTACATCGCAACGTGATTGGCACTCACTCTGGCAGTTATGCGATTTATCGTGCTCTAGCTGTGGCTAGCGGTGCTTTACAGTCGGATCATCGGGCGGATTTAACGAATACATCCCCAGTGGAGCATATTGGGCCTCACCCTAGTTGGGCTGACCCTGATAAGATAGTATCCCTCGACCCTTACGGGGCGATCGCATCTGAGGTGTTCGCATCCTATTGCCAACAGGGATATGATATTCGTCCCACGATCGCAATTACTCAAGCTCATATCAATATGCCAGAATTGCAAGATGCCATAGACAAAGGTCGTTTGCAGGTAGATGGCAAAATCATGAAACCAGGTGGTGATTTGGTTGTCACCAAAGCCGCAGTTGAACCTGTTTGGTATTTACCAGGAATTGCCAAGCGCTTTGGCATTGCCGAATCAGAGTTGCGTCGCGCTTTATTTGAACAAACTGGCGGGATGTTTCCCGAATTGGTGACGCGATCGGATTTGGAGGTATTTTTGCCGCCAATTGGAGGCGTGACGGTGTATATTATCGGTGATTTGGCTGCGATCGCTGATCCCAATAAACCGGTAGCGGTGCGGGTTCATGATGAATGCAACGGTTCTGATGTGTTTGGTTCAGATATTTGCACCTGTCGCCCCTATTTGGCACATGGGATTGAAGTGTGCGTCCAAACAGCACAGGAAGGCCGTGTGGGTGTAATTGTCTATTGTCGCAAAGAAGGCCGCGCTTTAGGAGAGGTGACGAAATTCTTAGTTTACAATGCCCGGAAGCGTCAAGAAGGAGGCGATCGCGCTGATGCCTACTCGTTTCACTTTAAAGTTGATACAAATAGGAGGCAGGGGAGCAGGGGGAAAGAATTAGAGACAAATCATTTGAATCAAGTATTTCGTGAAATAGTATAACATCACAGCGAAACACTTTTCAAACATCCTCTTAGATTTGGGAGCAATGTAGAGTGGAATCTCACTTCCTAAAGCTAGACTCAGATCCCCGACTTCTTCAAGAAGTCGGGGATCTGAGTCACAACTTTGCTATTGTTCTGGCAGCGGGTAAATCTACTCGTATGGGTACTTGCAAAACTTCACTCCCTTGGGGTGAAGGTAAAACCTTATTAACTTATCAATTAGAACAGTGGTTAAGTGTAGATTTTACCCCTGTAGTTGTGTTAGGTTCACACAACAGCAATAAACAAATAGATTGTCCTGATGGCAGTTTCGCTGTAATTAATCCTCATGCCAATGTTGGTAAAACAACTTCTCTGCTCACAGGGTTGCAACATATTCCTCCAAGCTTTGAAATATTAGCAATTTCCGCAGTTGATCAACCCAGAGAATTAGAGATTTACCAGCGATTAATCCTAGCACACCAAGACACTTCAGCAATGATTACTGCACCCAGCTATGAAGGTAAAATGGGACATCCATTGTTATTCAGTAATGGGATGCGATCGCACTTACAAAATATCCGCGAGGAAAGCTTAGGTTTACGCCAAATTATCAAAGAATTTTATCCAGTAATTCATCATGTGAAATTTGATCATCCGGCTGTACTATTAGATATCAACACGCCAGAAATATATCAGGAACAACTGCATAATATTGGATAGCAATAGATTCCTAACAAGATTCCCGACTGCTTGAAGAAGTCGGGAATCAAAGTATTTCGATTATTCTTTCACAAACCCAATCAATCTTCAGTTGGATCATCAATCATTTCCGGTACTAAAGCTGGGTTAGTTTTACGTTCTTCTGGCGATTGCTCCCGAATAACATCGTCTATTCTCGCAGGGTGTTTGATTTTGTCCAGTACCTCTGGACTTAATTGTGCTGCATCACCTTCTGGAGTAGACTTTTCAGCTTGACTAGGAACTGTTTCCTTATTCATCACTATTTCCCCAAACTTATACACCAAGCTTAGTTCTTCTATGTTGAGGTACACACTATCTTCGGACTTAATTTTACGTAGCAATAGGGAAGAAAAGGGTAGGCGTAGCCCGTGGGAGACATCGCTTTTTGTAGAACAAAGATGATTCACTAAATGAAATAGCCTTTACCATAAAAGACGTAAATATTCAGTACTCTCCGTTTCACAAATAGGAAATAAGCAGTGTTACCAAAGAAACCTTCCGCTACCAATGAAACTCAACGCTGGACATTTGCTCAACTTTTTGGGCTGGTAAAGCGTAATCCCATGATGATTTCACAGTGGGTGATCAGGTGGGTAGTTGTGGGGACTGCTGGTGGTCTATTTGCAGCGTTGTACTGGAATGTTTTAGAGTTTTTAACTCACAAACTCCAGCGATTTGAAGGTTTTAACCTCTTAATAGTGATGCCACTTAGCGGTTTAGTTATCGGTCTGGTGATTCATTTTTTGGGAAATCCCGGTGAAATCGCTGTGATTGTTGATAATATCCATTTTCGTGGCGGACGCTTAGATGCTCGCAAAAATCCTTCAATGATTTTTGCTTCTCTAATCAGCATATCGGCAGGGGGTAGTGCTGGGCCAGAAGCACCGCTGGTACAGGTAACAGGTTCTTTTGGTACTTGGGTTGCCGATCGCTTAAAACTCCAAGGTGAAGACCTCAGAACCATGAGTTTAGCAGCAATGGCAGCTGGCTTCACTGCCTTATTTGGCGCACCTCTTGGCGGTGCAATGTTCGCCTTAGAGATTTTGCACCACGAGCATATTGTGGAATATTACGAAGCTTTGATGCCAGCCATTGTTTCGAGTTGCGCTAGCTATCTGGTGTTTGCAGCAATTACCCACTTAGGAATTGCGCCCACTTGGCATTTTCCTCAGTATCACTTAGAAAGAATTGATGATTTTGCGATCGCGATCATGTTTGGAATTATCGGGGCGGTGGCGGGATGGATTTTTATGGGCCTTTTTCGGGGCTGCGATCGCATCTTTGCCCTGATTCCCGGCCCCATTTATGTACGCACAACACTAGCAGGATTCGGACTTGGCAGTTTAGCAGTTTTATTACCGCTAACCCGTTATTTTGGACATGAAGAGTTAGATTCAGTCCTCACTACTAACTTTGGTGCTGTTTTTCTCTTAACTCTCGCTCTTGGGAAAATGGCTGCCATTAGCATTACGGTAACAGGTGGGTGGCGCGGTGGATTCATCATCCCCCTGTTTTTCACTGGTGCTTGTATTGGTAAAGCAGTAGCAGTCTTAATTCCGGGACTTAATCCCGCCCTTGCCATGATTTGTACAATGGCCGCTATTAATGCAGCAGTAACGCGCACACCTATAAGTACGACTTTACTATTGTCAAAACTGGCTAACTTGAGTCCTTTTACGCCAATCCTTTTTGCCAGTTTGATTGGGTTTTTTCTTGCCCCCAAAGTCCCCCTGATTGCATCTCAACTAAAATCTCAGAGAGAGGCTACGAATCAAACAACCGCCTGAGTTTGCTGCCCAGGCAATAAAAAGCAATATATGCTAAGATTGTATCAAATTATAGCAATTATTCAAGAGCAATTTAGAATAATTTTGCGCTTTGTTGAGTAAAAAAGCTAAAATCTACGATTTTTGGAGATTTTTAGGTTATGACAACCTCACAGGAGAGGATTATCCCGATAGACTTGCGAACCGAAATGTCGCAGTCTTATCTGGAATACGCCATGAGCGTGATAGTGGGTCGGGCGTTGCCAGATGCCAGGGATGGTCTAAAACCTGTGCATCGTCGCATTCTCTACGCAATGCACGAGCTAGGTCTACTTCACGATCGCCCCTTTAAGAAATGCGCCCGTGTGGTTGGGGAAGTGCTGGGTAAATATCACCCCCACGGCGACACGGCTGTGTATGATGCCTTGGTGCGGATGGCACAGGATTTTTCCATGCGATCGCCCCTAGTTAACGGGCATGGTAATTTCGGTTCGGTAGACAATGATCCGCCAGCCGCCATGCGGTACACCGAATGTCGGTTGCAAGCTTTAACTAGCGCCGGTTTACTCCACGACATTGAGTATGAAACTGTAGATTTCGCCGATAACTTCGACGGTTCTCAGCAAGAACCCACAGTTTTACCAGCACGGATTCCCCAATTGTTGCTCAACGGTTCCTCTGGGATTGCCGTGGGCATGGCAACCAACATTCCGCCGCACAATTTGGGCGAATTGATTGATGCTTTGGTGGCTGTAATCCACAATCCAGAAATCACCGATCTCGAATTAATGCAGTATGTCCACGGCCCAGACTTTCCGACTGGGGCGCAAATTTTAGGAACATCTGCCATTCGAGAAGCTTATACTACCGGGCGTGGTTCCATTACCATGCGTGGTGTCGCTAACATTGAAACCGTTGAACAACGGGGACGCCCAGATAGAGAAGCAATTATCATTACCGAATTGCCCTATCAAACCAATAAAGCGGCGCTAATTGAAAAAATCGCCGAAATGGTGAACGAAAAACGGCTAGAAGGCATCGCAGATATCCGGGATGAAAGCGATCGCGACGGGATGCGAGTTGTCATCGAACTCAAGCGTGATGCTTATCCTCGCGTCGTTCTGAACAACCTCTACAAGCAAACGCCACTGCAAGCCAACTTCGGCGCAAATATGCTGGCGTTGGTGAATAGCGAACCCCAAGTCCTCACCCTCAAGCAGTTCTTAACCGTCTTCTTGGATTTCCGGATCGAATCCATTGCCAGACGCACCCGCTACGAACTGCGGAAAGCCGAGGAACGTGACCATCTCTTGCAAGGGTTATTGATTGCCCTGTCCCAGTTAGATCCGATTATTGTCTTGATTCGCCATGCGCCAGATGCGCCCACAGCCAAAGGCGAATTAATCACAACTTACGGACTCTCAGAAGTGCAAGCAGATGCGATTTTGCAAATGCAATTACGGCGGTTGACTGCTTTAGAAGCAGACAAAATTCGTCTGGAACACGATGAATTGCAAGCGAAGATTACCGACTTACAAGATATTTTGGCACGCCGGGAGAGAGTGCTGGAAATCATTGAAACTGAAGTCGGGCAACTGAAAACTAGCTTTGCTACACCCCGCCGCACAATAATTTTACCAGGGGAGGGGGAATTAGACGATCGCGATCTAATTGCCAATGAAAAAGCGATCATTTTGGTGACAGAGCAAGGCTACATCAAAAGGATGCCAGTTAACACCTTTGAAGCCCAAAGCCGTGCTACCAGAGGTAAAGCCGCAGCCAAGGTGAAAGATGATGACACTATTGAGCATTTCTTAACTTGCTGCGATCACGACAGTATTTTATTCTTTAGTGAGCGTGGTGTCGTTTATTGCCTGAGAGCTTATCAAATTCCAGCGAGTTCGCGTACCAGTCGCGGGACACCAATCGTCCAAATGCTACCGATTCCCAAAGAGGAAAAAATCACCTCGATTGTACCAGTTGACGAGTTTAGCAACGAAGAATATCTGGTCATGCTCACTAAGGGCGGCAATATCAAGAAAACCGAATTGGCAGCCTTTAGTCATATTCGCGCCAATGGTTTGATTGCCATTTCCTTAGAAGAAGGCGACCAACTGCGCTGGGTTCGACGTGCGAGAGTAGAGGACAGCGTAATCATTGGTTCTCGTAACGGGATGGCGATTAACTTCCGGTGCAACCACGAACAACTGCGTCCTTTAAGTAGGGCGACTCGTGGCGTGAAAGCCATGAAACTCAAGAATAAAGATGAACTGGTGGGTATGGATATTCTCCCCGCAGCAATTCTTGAAACTTTGGATGTTACAGAAGCCGAAATTGAAGATATCGAAACAGTCGAAGCAGTCGAAACAATCGAAGCAATCGAAGCAGAAGATATCGAAATTACCGAAATTAATGAAGAGTCGGTAGAAGTGCCTAGCAGTGGCGTAGTTGGCCCTTGGGTGTTGGTAATTACAATGGGAGGATATGGTAAGCGCGTACCCGTTGCCCAATTCCGCCTGCAAAATCGTGCTGGTCAGGGTTTAATGGCAACCAAGTTCAAAAACCGCAAAACCAAGGACAAGCTAGCAACCCTACGCATTGTGAACAACGATGATGATGAAATCATGATGGTGACAAATCGCGGTATTATCATCCGTCAAGCGGTAAATGCGATTTCGATCCAATCGCGATCGGCAACTGGAGTCAGAGTGCAGCGTTTAGACGAAGATGACGCTATTACCGGAGTAGCAATAGTTCCACCTGATGCTGTCGATGCAGAAGAAGCAGAGTAAAAAGCAGGGGGAGCAGGGGAAGCAGGGGAGGCAGGGGGAGAAATTAACCGCCTTACTCCCTTACTTGATTGCCTTAGCTAGTGGCATTTTAATGGGGCTAACCGTCGCCCCAGTAGGCGCATGGTTCTTGGCTTGGATTGCCCTAGTTCCCTTATGGGTGCTAATTGTCACTTCAGCCAAAAACCAAAACCAATCCCCCCCTGCTCCTCCATCTCCCCCTGCCCCCCCTGCCCTCCTCTGGGGTATCGGTTATCACGGTGTCGCCCTATCGTGGATTACCGGAATTCATCCGATGATATGGTTGGGCGTTCCTTGGTTGCCGAGTTTGGCAATTACTCTTTTTTGTTGGGGATTTATCAGCCTCTTGGGAGGGGTATTCCTTACTATTTGGGCGGCTGTGATGGTTCGCCTAGCTGGACAAAAACCGTGGCTACGCATACTGATTGGTACAGCCGTCTGGTGCGGTTTAGAGAGTCTATGGAGTGCCGGGCCTCTGTGGTGGAGTTCCCTTGCTTACACCCAAAGTCCGCATAATCTCGTAATTGTACATCTTGGGCAACTCTCTGGGCCTAATACTGTGACAGCTGCGATCGTTGCTATTAATGGTTTAATTGCTGAAGCGTATATCAACCGCCAAGATACCAACATGTCCTCTGCGTCTTCTCTACGAGACGCTATGCGAAGGCGGTTCGTTAATAAATACTTAGTTGTCGCCACGGGATTATTAATTACCTTACATCTGATTGGTTTTATCTTATATAGCCGTCCTATCGCCCAAGTACCAGAAGCAGCCTTGAAAGTGGGGATTGTTCAGGGTAATATCCCAAACCGACTTTTACGAAGTTCCGAAGGGTTTCGTCGCGCCCAAGAAAATTACACCAATGGGTATCTAACTTTAGCAGACCAAGGTGTAGATGCAGTCCTCACCCCAGAAGGAGCCTTACCTATTTTCCAGCGCAACTTGATGGAAACTGCTTTAGTCGCAGCAGTGAAGAAAAAAGGTGTAGTTGCTTGGATTGGGGCTTTTGGCGAACGGGGAGACAGTTATACAATTAGCTTGTTTACTTTCAACAGTAAGGGTGAAATTGTCAGCCGCTACGATAAAGCCAAACTAGTACCATTGGGAGAATATATCCCCTTTGAAGAAATTTTAGGCGGACTAGTTCAGCGTTTGTCACCTTTGGAGGCACACCAAGTTCCCGGTTCAGCAAATCAGATATTTGACACTCCATTTGGTCGTGCGATCGCTAGTATATGTTACGAATCTGCTTTTCCTGAGCAATTTCGCTATCAAGCTGCGGCGGGTGGGCAATTTATCCTCAGTTCTTCTAACGATGCCCATTACAGTGCATCCATGCCATTTCAGCACCATGCACAGGATATCATGCGGGCAATTGAAACTGATCGATGGTCAGCACGGGCAACTAATACCGGATATTCAGCCTTTGTAGATCCTCATGGTAGAACATTGTGGATATCTGGATATAATACCTACGAAACTCATGCCGAAACAATTTATCGGCGACAAACACAAACTTTATATGTGCGTTGGGGTGATTGGTTAACACCGTTATTGTTGATATCCTCTGGAGGAGTTTGGCTGGTAATTAAATTTAGCAATACAAAGAAATTGAGTAATTAGCAATATTGGAGATTTAAGGAAAAAGTTTCAGTATTATTATGACTATTTATATACACACCTTGCTCCAACTTACAATTATCCATAAGGCTGAAATTTAAATACAATATTTCATACCAAATTAAGTTAAAAAAAACTATATAAGCGATAATTTGCTGACTTTAAGGTGTTTTAATAAAGTTATTACCGAAAGTCTAGTAGAAGCAAAAACATGAAAGGTTTTAGGAAGTTATCCTCAATAGCGCTATTGCTATGTGCCTTTGTGTATCCGCCCTCATTAGCTGAAGCAAAAGATATTTCTTTAGATAATGCTCGCAATGAACAGAGCGCTGCACCAGAAGCTAACCTAGTTGGAGATAAAACTGGAGAGCTTTTAATTGCTCAACGGCGGCCAGGAAGATACAGAATGATCCGACGACGGCAGATTATCCGACGGCGGCAGTCCTTAAGAAGATACCCAAGTATCCGACGCCGACAGTCCTTAAGACGATACCCAAGTATCCGACGGCAGCAGTTAAGACAACGGCAGATTATCCAACGACGGCAGCCTTACGGACGATACGAAAATATTCGCCGTCGTTATTAACGACGGCTGATGTCAATACTTGTCGGGTTTTGGGGAAAAGGGGAAGAAAAAACCTTTAACCTTTTCCCCAAACCAAATTCTTAGTTAAAATGCAAAACCTAAGTAGTATTGCGGCTGATGTAACTAATTAGTGGTTAGTGGTTTAACCACTAACCACTAATTATTATTATCTTTTAATGGCTTGCTACTACCTCTCCTTCAAGGCGAACTAGTCGGTCTGCCAAAAGTTTCTCAAGGTCTTCTAGTGCCTTGGTAAAACCTTTGATGCCCTCATCTAATTTGTCAGTTGCCATGCGGTCAGCAGCGTGCATTTTGTCATAGCTAGCTTTGTCAATGGATATCTTTTCGATTTCCAAGCTTGCTGCCTTGGCGGGGTCAAGTTTACGTGGCAGTTCTGCAACAGTTGACTGCAATTCAGCTAAAAGTGATGGTGAAATGGTCAGCAAATCACTACCTGCAAGTTCAGTAATTTCACCAAGGTTACGGAAGCTAGCTCCCATAACTTCGGTTTTATAGCCGAATTTCTTGTAGTAGTTGTAGATTTTGGTGACTGACAAAACTCCTGGATCTTCGGCTGCTGGGTAGCTATCGCGTCCGGTATCTTTTTTGTACCAGTCGAGAATTCGACCGACGAAGGGAGA
Organism: Nostoc sp. CALU 546; assembly: GCF_048836525.1. Taxonomy (NCBI): domain Bacteria; kingdom Bacillati; phylum Cyanobacteriota; class Cyanophyceae; order Nostocales; family Nostocaceae; genus Nostoc; species Nostoc sp. CALU 546. The sequence continues at coordinate 52,465 of NZ_JAWJTF010000009.1, read as the reverse complement.
AATTAGGGTGACGCCGGCTTCTGCACAAGCGATCGCTTGGTGAAGACCAAACAACAAGGTAAGGTTACAGTGAATACCTTCTTTTTCGAGAATTTCCGCAGCGCGAATGCCTTCCCAAGTGGTAGCAATTTTAATTAAAACGCGATCGCGGCCAATTCCGGCAGCTTTATACTGGGCAATTAAGTCCCGTGCTTTAGTAAGAGTAGCTTCGGTATCGTAGGACAAGCGAGCATCCACTTCTGTAGACACGCGACCGGGAATGATTTGCAAAATCTTTAATCCAAAGGCAACCGCCAAACGGTCAAAAGCCAAAGAAACTATCTGTGCTTGGGTGGCTCCGGCTCCAGCATCTTTCTTTGCCTGAAGTAAAGTTTGATCGACAATTCCCTGATATTCTGGCATTTGCGCCGCAGCAGTAATCAGAGAAGGATTAGTGGTGGCATCTTGGGGTTTGAACTTTTCAATTGCCTGGATATCCCCTGTATCTGCGACCACAACAGTCACTTCTCGCAATTGTTCCAGTAAATTCTTAGACATAAAAGACTCCGTGATGTTTGTTTAGGATTTACTTATTCCCCAGTTTTTGCCAAGTGCTGAGTACTGGGTGCTGAGTTAGGAGTTAGGAGTTAGGAGTTAGGAGTTAGGAGTATTCTCCCCATTTCCAATGCCCCATTCCCAATGCCCAATGCCCAATGCCCAATGCCCAATTCCCAGTCCCTTCAATTCTGATTCTGGCAATTTTTCTTAATCATTGCCCAATTTTGCTTACTATCTTGAGCCACAGCCCTATTCTAAGTGCCTTATGCTGAAATTGGCTGTCCAATGGAATGCACTTTGATTAAACTAGTTGTGCCCGATTTACCAATTGGAACACCAGAGGTAATTACTACTTTATCGCCCTTATTCGCTAAACCCATGTCTACAACTGTGTTCACCACATTGGTAAACATCTCTTCGGCATTGTGGACTGGTGGGATCAGCAAAGCTTCTACACCCCAAGAAAGCGCTAGTTGGCGATAAGCGGTGATGTCGGAGGTGAGGGCAATAATGGGAGAAGTCGGCCGGTATTTAGACACCATTCGCGCCGTACTTCCTGATGAAGTGTTACAGAGAATTGCCCGTGAGCCTGTTTCATAAGCGATGCGACAGACGGATTCTGCCACAGATTCGGTAACGCTAAGACTGCCTGCTTCATGACACCAAGCATGTTTGCTACCCTCATCTAGAGCTTGTTCTGTCCGCACGGCGATGTTGTGCATCATCTGGACGGCGGCGATAGGATATTGTCCGACAGCGGTTTCACCAGAAAGCATTACCGCATCTGTACCATCTAAAATGGAGTTGGCTACATCGGTGGCTTCGGCGCGGGTGGGGTCAGGGGCGCTAATCATCGACTCTAGCATTTGGGTGGCTGTAATCACCGGCTTGCCAGCACGATTGCAACGGCGAATAATATCTTTTTGAATTAAGGGTACTTCGTGAATTGGCACTTCTACCCCTAAATCGCCACGGGCAATCATAATCGCGTCCGCAACTTTTAGAATAGAGTCAAAATTCTCTACTGCCTCTGCTCTTTCGATTTTGGCAATTAGGCGGATGGAAGCACCAGCAGCTTCAATCATTCGTCTGGCGGGTTCTAAGTCTTGTGGCGATCGCACGAAGGACACCGCTACCCAGTCTACACCCAACTGAATCCCAAAGCGCAGATCCAGCAAGTCTTTTTCGGTGATCGAACTAACAGGTAAAGGAGTTTGGGGTAGGTTTACTCCTTTGTGCGTGGAAATTAACCCGCCAATTTTCACTTGGGCGCGAATGCGATCGGCATCGCGATCGGTCACAATCAATTTGACGCGACCATCATTAATTAAAATTGGTTCACCTGGTCGCACCATTGCGAACAAAGTCGGCAATGGTAGGGGGAGTTCGTCAATACTCTCGCCCTTTTCTTGCAAAACAAAGGTGACTTCAGTACCAGCTTCTAAATTTAACCCTTCCGGTGGTAAAGTTCCCAAACGAATCTTGGGGCCACATAAGTCTTGCATAATTGCGATCGGCTTTTGCTGCTCAGTACTAATCTGTCTGAGATAGTGAGCCGTTTGGGCGTGGAATTCATAAGCTCCGTGGGAAAAATTCAGCCGTGCCACATTCATTCCAGCTTTTACCAAGGCTTGCAGCTTTTCAGGTGCAGATGTAGCGGGCCCAACAGTACAAATGATTTTGGTTCGACGCATAGGGATTGGGGGTTGAGGAGTAACCTGTGAATTCGTAATTCGTAATTCGTAATTCGTAATTTAGAGACTTCAGATTTTATTTAGGTTTTCGGGTTTAAATCTTTAGCCTTCTTTCAAAGAATTAGTATTACGAGCCAAAAATCACATGTGCTTCATATCATCGGTTTGCTAAATAAAAATACTAGATTGCATTTTGTTATCTTTTCTTTCCCATTTGACCCAAATCCCAAAAGTCAAAGGTTAATCACCAATGACAATTAAACAATTCGTAGTTCGTAATTATATTTTGTAACGGGGATTTCAACCCCGACTAATAACATACAAGCTGTTTATTATTCGTGAGTTTCAACCCCTATTAAATTACGAATTACGAATTACGAATTATCAAGCAGCTGTCGGTGCGAGTTTTTCCTTCTGTGACATAGACAACATTAGGTCAATCACGCGATTTGAGTAGCCCCACTCGTTGTCATACCAGGCAATTACCTTGAAGAAGTTGGAGTTCAACTCAATCCCAGCGCCCGCATCGAAAATACTGGAATGGGTATCTCCTTGAAAATCTGTGGAAACTACTTCTTCATCTGTGTAACCCAAAATACCCGCTAGTGAACCTGCGGCAGCCTCCTTCATGGCAGCACAGATTTCCTTGTAACTGGTGGCTTTGGCAGTTTTGAAAGTTAAATCAACTACAGAGACATCGGGAGTCGGAACTCGTAATGCCATCCCAGTTAACCTGCCCTTCAATTCTGGTAAAACCAACGCTACAGCTTTTGCTGCGCCTGTGGAGGAGGGAATAATATTTTGGGATGCACCTCGACCACCCCGCCAGTCTTTTTTGCTGGGGCCGTCTACAGTTGGCTGAGTGGCAGTCATGGCGTGGACTGTGGTCATCAACCCTTCAGTCAACCCAAAGTTGTCATTAATGACCTTAGCGATGGGAGCTAGGCAGTTTGTAGTGCAGCTAGCATTGGAGACAATGATATCCTGGGCGGGGTCAAATAGGTGATGATTGACACCCATTAACAGGGTAGTAACTCTATCTGGATCTTTGGTGGGAGCGGAAATTACCACTCGCTTTGCACCTGCCTTCAGGTGGTTTGCAGCTCCTTCGTAGTCGGTGAAGAGTCCGGTCGCTTCCACGACATAATCTGCACCTAGTTTTCCCCAAGGTAACTCTGCTGGATTTCTAACTGACACACAAGGAATGAAATGTCCATCAATCAGGATGCCGTCTTCCTTGGCTTCAACCTTCTGCTTTAATTTGCCGTGGGTTGAATCGTACTTTAATAGGTAAGCAAGATTATCTGGTGGTACTAGGTCGTTAATGCCCACAAACTCAATGTTGGGATTATCGATGCCAGCACGAAGCACAAGTCGCCCGATTCGACCGAAGCCATTGATACCAACTTTCAATTTAGTCAAGATTAAACCTCCCGTTGTGGAAGTTGAACAAAAGGAGCAAGTTAAAAGTCAAAATAGATTGCCTTTTACTCTTTACTCTTTGATCCTGACAGTCTCAGTCAGCTAAGGCATATTTACTTGGCATATTTTAAGGATTGGGCATTGGGCATGGGCATTGGGCATTGGGCATTGGGCATTGGGCACTTGTACTGAGCAAAGCCGTTGGCGCAGCCTCTCGTTGAGAAGTATTCAGTATTGGTTCTTCTCCCCCTGCCCCCCTGCTCCCCTGCTCCCCTGCTTCTTCGCCAGTCCCCAATTCAACTCAATTAGTAGTAGGTTGGACAAATCGCTTAATTTCACCACAGGCAATATAAGACTTGCCATCAGGTGCGGTTTTGACTTCATCAACGATGTAAAGCATACCTTCCTCGCGAACCGATCGCGGAAAACGCATGTTCCAATCCGGTTCATATCCGTCGGAAACTACCCTAGCACGTAGCTTGCTGCCATCTTTGACACACTGAACTAAAATGCTGTCCCCTACAGTGTCAGTTGTGGGAAGATCGGCGGCACTGGCAGGGCCTTTGGAAGCTTTGCCTGTGTTAGTTGGATGCGATCGCCTAGGGGCAACGAAAATATCTGCTTCACCGGGTTGAGCAAAACGGGTGATATCACCACGTACACGGTAGAAAGTGGCATCAGTTGAGAGTTCCAATCCTTCAACAACATAGCGTGCCCCCTCGGCACGAATGGCGCGGGGAAACTGGACGTTTTTGGTTGAATCGTAGCCTTCGGAAACGACTTTTACCCGCAGCTTACCGCCTTCACGAACGCAGTACAATTCAACACCTGAACCGACTTCATTCACAATCGGCATCGCGTACACTTCATCGCCAGCTGTGACACCGCGACCCACCAAATCGCTACGATTGCGCGTCATCGTCTGGTAAGTCTGATCGCGCATTTCTTTCCGTCCGGCATTGCCTAGAGCTTTTTGGGCGATCCGACCTGCGAAATACTCAAGTTGATCAATCTCTTCAGCAATTTCAAAATTCTCATTCAACCCTTTATCCCGCAAATCTTTCACCAGCGCCCGCAGGATTTGTTCAGCTTCCTCATGTCTGCCATGTTCAGCTAGATTGAGTCCTGTCTCTTTGGCCTTAGCGATGTTGAGGCGACTCAGTTCAAGAATGATATGGCTCGTAGAAGCAAAAGCTGCTTCCTCAATGGTGCCAACTTTGGCGACGACATCGGCTGTACCTGATACGCTTTGAATCAGGTTATTCTGCACAACATCGGCGCTGTAATGCAACTTCATTACTGGTAAATCACCAATTTGAGCGCTTGATATCTCCAAACTCAAGCCGAGAAGTTTGTCTTCACCCTCGTAAAGCTCTCCCAAAGTGAGAACAGCTTGACCAGCGTCATTCTGGGTAACTTTAGCAAGACTTAAGGTATCAACAAGGCTGACACCATCAGCTAATTCCAGCGTCACCTTGAGATTCTGTCCCACTACTGCTCTGAGACTATCTAGCTCAATACTAAACACTTCAGTTGCTTCATCGATGCTTTGAATGAAGTAGAAGTTGCCCGTGGCGGCTCTTGCCATCCCAATCAGCAGGTCTTCATTAAAACCCTGAGCAAAACCTAACGTAGTTGTAGTAATGCCTTCCTCAGCTTTTTGCCCCGATGTCGCTGTCAGTACCTTCGGGTCTTGAATGCCCATATTGGCGTGACCATCGGTAAGCAGGAGAACACGGTTGATTTTTTGCGGATCAAGTCGCGTCTTTACGTGTTCACAGCCTTTGAGCCATCCACCTGATAAATTAGTAATACCGCCTGCCCTCACCTTGCGGATAGAATTTTTCAGTGCGGCCTTGTCAGTCACAGCTTGGGGTGGTACAACACTGTCCACTTCATCGTCGTAAACAACTACTGAGAGAATGTCATCTGGCTCAAGTTGATCGACCACAGACTCAGCGGCTTTGAGCGCGTGATGCAAGGGAGCGCCAGCCATTGAGCCGGAACGGTCAATTACAAGAGAAAGGTTAAGGTGACGTCGGGGAGATTCAGCTATGTCAGCACGAAAACGTAGCAGAATATTAGTCTTTAATGAAGATCCTGTGGGGAGAATAGACTGGTCAAATTCATAACTTGTCTTAATCATTTTTTATATCCCTCAAAATTGTCTGTTATAAGCTATAAGCCCTATGATGACGAGACAGTAAGTGCTTTACTTAGTTTACCCAGAAATTAGTTTGTTCAGTGTCAAAATAGAATTTAATGTAAGATTTTATAGTTTTGATATCTCATTAGGAATCGCTTTTTTGGGAAAAGTTTGTGAGCTACTGACTTGATCCTTCTCCACTCTCCGGTACTAAAAGGCGATCGCACTGGTCACTATTGCGGGAAACTGAAAGCAGATATATTAGGAGAGGAGAACCTAATGAGTTGGACTAAAGTTCTTGCAGTCGCAGCACTTTCCCCAGGTGCGCGAGAAGTGGTGAAAGTTGGGAACCGGAAAATTCTGCTTTTGAATCACGAAAATCAGCTTTATGCTGTAGATAACACCTGTCCTCACTTAAAATTGCCTCTGAAAAGTGGCAAAATCAATGAAAGTGGGGCAATTGTTTGTTCTTTCCATCACAGTGCTTTTGACCTGCGGACTGGTGAAGTAAAAGACTGGTGTTCCTGGCCACCTGGTGTAGGTAAGGTACTGTCGTTGGTTTCACAACCAAAGGCACTACCAGTGTTTCCAATTCGTGTGGAAGAAGGCAGTATTTGGGTTGATGTACAAGAGGAATAGCACCCTCTCCCTGAATTGACTGGAATAGTACTGAGTAAAAAAGCAATAAAAACCCCAGCAGATGAGTTTAGCTGGGGTTTATATCCAAATTTACCTATTGCAGAGATATAGAAACCATTGAATCAAGCAGTTTGAACACTTTGCTGTGATGTAATATTGGGTTGTGTGTTACCGTTGCCGGCTTCTATAGAAGCTGTGGCACTTTGAGATTGTCCCAAATTCACTTTGAATACCTTGCTCTGCTCTTGCTCAAGTTTGGGTAAAGTCAAAATTAAAATCCCATCTTTCAAGTCTGCCTTAACTTGTTGATTCTGAACTTTGCTTGGTAGAGCAATTACTCTGGTAAAGTTACCATACCGGAATTCAGAATGAACTTTAGCGTTAGATTGGGAATGCTTTTCGTAACGATGCTCACCTGTAATTGAAACTGCATCTTGAGTGACTTGAATATCCAAGTCTTTAGCTTCTACACCTGGAATCTCAACTCTTAATAGCCACTCTGAACCATTGTCGTATAACTCAACAGCAGGAACCCATGCTGTTCTCGGTGATGGAGAAGAAATATCTGAGTTGCCACGCTCGGCTGCTGTAAGCTCAGAGAAAAGTTGATCCATTTGACGACGCAGAATCTCCATTTCACGGAATGGTTCCCAACGAATGAGTGCCATATCTGAATCTCTCCTTAACTTTCTAATTCAATTTTGGGTAATCAAACAAAGTTTTAGAGGTATTTAGAGGTTTTAGATATTTAAGCAATCATCGAACCTCTATTTTGTTTAGAGAGGAGCTTTATTTGCTTTGTTTTTTCTCTCTAGTAAGTAATTTAATAAAATCAAAATCTAAAAACAGTTGGGTAAACCGTACAGACATAGGTTGGATTTACCGTATCAAACAAAAGAAGGGTGAAAAGCTTGAGAATAGTTGATATCAAGGTAAGTAGGCAATAATAAATTAAACTATGATTACGTAATGTAAAGTTAATTAAATTCACTTGTATTCAAAGGCTCCAGCCTATTCTAAGGGCTAGAGCAGCTGATTTTTCTCTTGACGGTGACGCTGCACGTAGCCAGGATTTACGCAAAACTATAGGTAGTAGAGAAACGGCTACTCTTACGAAAACGCTTTCAGCGTTAGCGCAGCGATAGCGACGAAGGAGCGTCACCCGCAGGGTATGGCCCCTACAAAAAATCATTCTTTTCGGCTATTGTTTGCGTAAGTCCTGATAGTTTGCCGTATACAAGCCTCGCTAAGGCTTACCCACCTTTGGTTGCGGGCGCGAGACACCCACCCCACAAGAAGTAGTTGAGTATTTTTTTTGGAAGTCCTTTATGGAAAAGAAAGTACAGTGAATGCCAAACCAGCGAAACAGCAAGTTATATGGTGTATCTTTCTATTCCGATTTTTCACCGCAGAGATTTGGCAGTATTAACCACTTGTTCTACTTCATCTGCAACTTTTCCATACACCTTGGGCTGAAGTATGGTGGTAAGCAACGATGATTTTATTTACAATTTGGTAACAGAGTTTTGCTTTCTGATTTTATGTTCAGTTTGATTCAACAAATTAGTCTTGATTGAAAATTAACTTAGGAACTGATATGGATGCTCAAAAAATCAAAATTTTATTAGTTGATAGCAACTTAGAGAATTTACATTTTTTATCAGACATCCTTCAGCACCAAAGTTATCAGGTGCAAAGTGTCATTTCGGGACAATCGGCAATCAATACAGCGCTTGCTTTTCTCCCTGATTTGCTTTTGCTAAATGTTCTTATGCTAGATATGGATGGTTATGACATTTGTCAACATTTGAAAGCTAACGATAAAACTCAAGATATTCCAATAATCTTTTTCGGTAATTTAGATGAATTATCTGAGAAGATAAATATCTTTGATTTAGGCAATATTGACTATATTAATCAACCATTCCAAACTACAGAAGTTTTATTACGCGTACAAAATCAACTCACTATCCAAAGACTGAAAAAACAGTTAAAAGAGCAAAATGAGCAACTGCAACAGGAGATTAAAAAGCGTCAAGAAGTTGTAGCTAAGTTAAATATTCGTAACAAACAAATAGAAGATATTTTTCAAGAAATTCCCCCTAACATTAGCAAAGCCTTTTGTAGGGAAGTTTACCAAAGCGAATGCCTTTTAGTCGAAGCTGCCCTGAAAAAGAGTGAAAGTCAGTATCGCCACCTAGTAGAAACATCCCAGGATATGATTTGGTCAGTAGATATTGATGGACTAATTACCTTTGTCAACCCGGCAGTGAAGCAGATTTATGGCTACGAACCCCAAGAAATGATCGGGCGTGCCTTGACTGATTTCATCTCACCTACACAAGTTGCTCAAGATAAAGTAGCCTTTGACTGCGTTCTTCAGGGAAAACCGATCTTTCAACATGAAACTAGCTGTGTAGCGAAAGATGGTACCTTACTTTATCTGATGTTTAATGCGATCGCATTACACAATGAAGAGGGTCTGGTTATAGGTATGACTGGTACTGCTAGTAATATTACACAGCGTCGAGGAGTAGAAAAATTACTCCAAGAAAGCACAATTAAGCTCCGCAATCATAATCTAGTGCTAACACAACTGGCGCAAAATCAAACACTTTATCAGGGTGACTTGAAAGCAGCTTTCTGTAAAATCACTGAAACGGCTGTCAAGAATATTGGGGTGGAACGAACCAGTATTTGGCTCTATGACGAAACAGGCACGAAAATTCAGTGTTTCGATCTATTTGAGGCCAGTCGCAATCAACATAGTGAAGGACTTTCCTTATCAGCAGCCAACTATCCAGCTTATTTTGCAGCTTTGCAACAAGACGAAGCGATCGCCGCAGATGATGCTCATACTGATTCTAGAACTAAAGAATTTTCTGCGTCTTACTCAAGATTAAACATCACCTCTATACTCGATACACCCATTAGGCTGGAGGGAAAGACCGTAGGAGTTTTATGTCTGGAAGCAGTGGGAGTTACTCATCATTGGACGCTAGAAGACCAAAATTTCGCTCGCTCTCTGGGCAATTTAACATCCTTGGTGTTGGAGGCAAAAGAACGCCAACGCGCAGAAGCAGCGCGACGGGCTTCTGAAGAAAAGTTAGCATCAGCTTTTCGGTCATCTCCCGATCCAATTGCCTTAATTACTGTTCTCAATAAACGCTATGTCGAAGTTAACGACAGTTTTTGTCGATTTTTTGGTTATTCTCGCTCTCAGGTGATCAATCGCACCGATCAAGAATTGAATATTTGGGTGAATCCAGAAGAATATAATTTTCTCACTCATATCTTGCAACAAACAAAAGCCATCCGCAACTATGAGATTGATGTCTGCACTTCAACAGGAGAAATCAGGACAACACTTTTGAGTGCGGAAATGATCAAGATTTATGGACAATGGTACGTACTAGGCACCGCCAAAGATATTACTGAACGCAAGCAGGCAGAAAATGAAAGTCGTTTGTTACTGTTGACAACCCAAGCCATCACTCGCGGTAGTAATGTCAACAGCGCCTTAATGGTGGTATTGCGCTTAATTTGTCATACCATTGGCTGGGATTTTGGTGAAGCATGGATACCTAATGAAGACAGAACTGTTTTAGAACACAGTCTGGGCTGGTACGGTGAGCAGAGTAGTTTAGAAGAATTTTGCCGCCAAAGTCAAGCCGTGAAATTTCCTTTGGGAGTGGGACTACCAGGAAGAGTTTGGCAGAACCAGGAGCCAGAATGGATAGAAGATGTTTCTAAAGTTACACAACCAATTTTTTTGCGATCGCGACAAGCAGCCAAAGTAGGATTAAAAGCTGGTTTTGGTGTTCCCATAGTCTCTGGGAAGCAAGTATTAGCGGTTTTAGTATTTTTTAAACGTAGTTCAGTATTGGTAGATCGACGTTTGCTTTTGCTAGTCAGTGCCGTTGCTGCTCAGTTGGGTGGGTTGATTGAGCGCAAAACCCTAGAACAAGAACTAGCACTCAGAGAAGCTCGCCTCAATGCCTTTTTTAGTAGTGCCCCCGTTGGCATGAACATCGTAGATAATCAACTACGGTTTGTGCAAATCAACCAACTGCTAGCGGAGATTAATGGACTACCCCAGCAAGATCATATTGGCCAGAGAATTTATGAAGTCTTACCCCAGATGTCCCCCGTAGTGGAACCAATTTATCAACAGGTTTTATTGACAGGTAAACCCATTCTCAATCAAGAATTAAGCAGCGCATCAATTCAACAACCAAATATTACCCGCCACTTCTTAGCTTCTTATTTTCCGATTCCTGGTGAAGACGATCGCCCCTCTGGTGTCGGCACAGTTTTAGTAGAAATTAGCTATCGCAAACACATTGAACAAGAACTGCGTTCAGCTAACGAACGCCTACAATATCTGCTCACCTCTAGTCCTGTAGTCATTTATAGCAGCAAAACATCAGAGGATTGTAGCACGACCTTTATCAGTGAGAACGTTAAAGAAATGGTGGGCTACGAAGCGCGTGTTTTTATTGAGAATTCTAGTTTCTGGCTTCATCACGTCCACCCACAAGATATTAAACTCATCTCAGAAAAATTTAAGCAGCTTGTTGAGCAGGAGTACATTTCCTACGAATATCGTTGGTTACACGCTGATGGAACCTATCACTGGTTCTACGAAAAGATGAGGTTAATTTATGACGAAGCTAACTATCCTATAGAATGCGTTGGTTATTGGGCAGACATTAACGATCGCAAATTGGCAGAAATAGCTTTGCAGTCAGGTCAGCAGCGATATCAACTTTTAGCAGAAACCTCACCAGCTTGTATATTTCACGCTGACGTAGATGGCAATATTTTATATTTTAATCAACGCTGGAGTGAGATTACTGGATGCAGTTTAGAAGAGTCTCTGGGAACAGGTTGGGCAAATGCCGTACATCCAGACGACCGCGAGCAGTTCTTGTTGGTATGGAATCAAGCAAGAACCACTAAAAAAATGTATAAGTACGAGCATCGTTTTTTGCGTGCTGATAGTACAGTCGTCTGGGTAATTTGTCAGGCTTTACCAGAATTTGGAGAAGATGGAAAAATTAAAGGTTACATCGGTACAATTACAGATATTACCGAGAGAAAGTTAGCCGAAGAAGCCTTGCGTGAGAGTGCAGAACGCGAAAGAGCGATCGCCCAAGTAATTCAAAGAATGCGCCAAACACTCGATTTAGAAACGATATTTGCGGCTACAACCGAAGAATTACGCCAAGTACTCAACTGCGATCGGGTTGTTGTCTATCGTTTCAATCCCCAATGGAGTGGCGAATTTGTCTCCGAGTCGGTGGGTAAGGGTTGGATTTCTCTAATAGAAGAACACAACAATCATCCACATCTCACAGAAGGTGTCTTACAAGATGGCCGTTGCCTAGCGAAAATTTTGGACGACGCAGATAACCAACTGGAAGATCCTTATTTGCAAACAACCCAAGGTGCAAGTTTCCGCTGTGTCCCAGACATTTACAACGCTGAGTTTCATCCTGCTTATATCAAACTCTTAGAGCGCTTTCAGGCAAAAGCCTACATTATTGTCCCCATTTTGTATGGTACTCAGCTTTGGGGATTACTGGCGAGTTATCAAAATTCCGATTCCCGCCAATGGAAAGCAGGAGAAATCAATATCGTAGTTCAAATTGGTAATCAGTTAGGTGTTGCTTTACAGCAGGCACAATTACTAGCACAAACTCAAAGGCAGTCACAAGCATTGCAAGAAGCTGTGATTATTGCTGATGCTGCCAACCGCGCCAAAAGCGAATTTCTCGCCAACATGAGCCACGAACTGCGTACCCCACTCAATGCCATCCTTGGTTTTACCCAAGTCATGAGCCATGATCGTAATTTATCTACTGAACATCAGCAAAATCTAACAATCATCAATCGGGCCGGCGAACATCTCCTCAACTTGATTAACGACATTCTGGAAATGTCTAAAATTGAAGCCGGTAGAATAACATTAAATCTCAACAGTTTTGACTTAATTCGTCTGTTGGAAAACCTCAAAGAGATGTTGCGCTTCCGTGCCACATCTAAAGGATTAGAATTGGTATTTGAATATACATCTCATCTCCCCCAGTACATCCAAGCTGACGAAAGTAAACTGCGTCAAGTCTTGCTTAACCTTCTGGGAAATGCGATCAAATTTACCGATACTGGAAGAGTGACGCTGTATGTAGGCATGGATTGGGGAGCAGGGAGCAGCGAAGACGGGGAGCAGGGGGAGCAGGGGGGCAGAGGGGCAGGGGAGCAAAGGAGAATAATAAATCCCCAATCCCTAATCTTCGAGGTAGAAGATACTGGTCGCGGTATTGCTCCAGAAGAAATTGACTTGCTGTTTGAAGCTTTTGGGCAAACTGAAACCGGCAGGAAATCTCAACAGGGAACAGGACTAGGTTTAGCAATCAGCCGCAAATACGTGGAACTAATGGGGGGAGATATTAGCGTCATCAGCACTGTTGGCGAGGGAAGTAAATTTACTTTTGATATTCAAATTGGTTTAGCCGAAGCTAGCGAAATCCAGATCAAAAAAACTAGACGCCAAGTTATTAGTTTAGCGGCCGATCAAAGCGAATACCGCATCTTGGTGGTTGATGACTCTACAGACAGCCGTTTAGTATTAATGAAAATTCTGACATCTATCGGTTTTGCAGTCCAGGAAGCGACAAATGGTCAAGAAGCGATCGCACTTTGGCAGACATGGCAACCACAGCTAATCTTAATGGATATGCGGATGCCGATTATGGACGGCTATGAAGCCACAAGAATTATTAAAGCTAGAGAAGAAACCTCAATCGAAAATTGCAAAACCATTATTATCGCCTTAACCGCTAATGCCTTTGAGGAACAACGAGAGGTAATGATCAAAGCGGGTTGTGATGATTATATTAACAAGCCTTTCCGCGAGGAGAAATTATTAGAAAAACTGAGCGAATATTTAGGAGTTCAATATATTTATCAAGAAGAAAGCTATCAGATAGCAGATGCAACGCAACAGGAAATAGAATCAATGTTGACCTTTACAGATTTAGTGACTCTATTTGCTGAAATGTCGCCGGAATGGGTGAAAAAAGTGTACACCGCCGCCGCCCAATGTAGTGATGACCTGATTTTAGAATTGATTGAGCAAATACCTTCAGAAAATGTGATTTTGCAAACTTTTATTAAAAATTTAGCTCATGATTTTCAGTTTGAGAGAATTATGGAATTGACGAGTATTTCAGGAGTATTATCCAGTTAATAAGAATTGTGGATTGCCATTCATATCAATACTAATGATTATAAAGCGTACTTTAATTAGAGTTACGAGTAAAAATAGTTTCTGAAAGCGAATAGGCAATATTTGATATCCGGTGGAGGTTACATGAGAAAGTTCTCATGTAACCTTCATTGTCTTCTCATAAAACCTTGGTTAAACTTACATTAAGTTCAAGTTAAGTGACACACAAAATTTTTAACAAAGAAAGGTAGAGAGTGGAAGAAAATCAGTATCAATGAAAACTTTAGCTCTGGGTATAGAGCCATGTGTTCTCAATGAATTATTTCAGATTGCTAGATAAAAAAGGGGATTAGATACTGTGGGAAAAATTAGTCAGGAGTGCAAATGAACAACTTGTTACCTCACCCTGGAGAAATTATCAGAACATCAGGTAGTATCGTATCTTCAGAGGATAGTAGTTTATCTAGCAATACTCGAAAGTGGCGTATTGCTTTATATTCCCACGACACAATGGGGCTAGGACATAAACGCCGTAATTTGTTGATTGCTCAAACTTTAGGATGTTCACCCCTAAAAACCGATGTTTTAATGATTAGTGGCATTCAAGATGCCAGTAATGTACCAACACCTCCAGGGGTAGACTGTTTGACGCTCCCGGCTTTGCATAAAAGCATTGATGGGCAATATCACGCCAGAAGATTGGATCTATCATTGCAGGAAATTATTACACTGCGATCGCAAGTCATACTAACCACCATCAAAACATTTAAACCTGATATTTTCATTGTGGATAATGTACCGCGAGGAGCGGTCAGAGAGCTAGATCCAACCCTAAATTACTTGCGTGCTCAAGGAAAAACACACTGCATTTTAGGTTTACGGGATATCTTAGATGAACCCGCTTCTGTGCGTCGAGATTGGAAGCGAGCAGCTAATGAAGAGGCGATTCAAACTTACTACGATCAGGTTTGGGTGTATGGCGATCGCAACATCTATGACCTAGCAAAAGAGTATCACTTCCAGCCAAAAACTGTTGCCAAATTCCGCTACACGGGCTATCTTGACCAACGTAGTCGCCTCAAACATCTGGATTTAGACAGCGTTCAAGCATTTAAATCGCTCAATTTGCCATCTGAACGATTGGTATTGTGCTTAGTGGGAGGCGGACAAGACGGAGCGCAGTTAGCAGAAACATTTGCTCATGCTGAACTACCACCAGAGATGAACGGTATCATCTTGACAGGCCCGTTTATGCCGCGAGAAGTCCGGCAAAAACTCCAGAAGTATGCAGCGCAACGTGATAACTTGCGCGTGTTGGAATATTTAGCCGAGCCGACGCTGTTATTAAATCAAGCCGAACGTGTGATTGCAATGGGTGGTTACAACACAACTTGTGAATTGTTGTCATTTGCCAAGCGATCGCTAATTTTACCCCGCATCAAACCCCGACGAGAACAATTAATCCGTGCTGAACGATTACAAGCACTAGGCTTAATCGATGTACTGCACCCACATCAACTGACACCTGCTGCATTAACGAACTGGCTAAAGCTTGAGGTAGAGCCATCACAAGTCCGTAATTTCGTCGATCTCAAAGGACTTACCCGCATTCCCCAATTCGTTAATGAAATCCTCATATCAGCTATTTGTCATTAGTCATTAGTCAAAGACAAAAATCTCATCTCATTAATTACGAATTACGAATTATGTCAATCCGTATTGGTTATGTTCTCAAACGTTATCCCCGCTATTCTGAAACCTTTGTCGTCAATGAAATTTTGGCTCATGAAGCGGCTGGCTTAGATATAGAAATTTTCGCCTTACGGCCACTATGTGATACTCACTTTCAAAATATTATTTCCCAAGTCCGTGCGTCTGTAAGTTACATTCGGAGGCCAATTCAAGGGCGAGTTAGTGAATCACTCAATAGTCTCGCACCTACAGCCGCTAGCTATTTTTGGGCAGAGTTACAAGAAGCAAGTAAAGTTATCCCTGACTTTTGGCCAAAACTGGCCTTTGCTCAAGGTGAACAAGCTAGCACTGTCTACCAAGCCGCATGGTTAGCACGAGAAGCGCGAATCAAAGGCATTACTCATTTACACGCTCATTTTGGGACTGTGGCTACTAGTGTCGCTCGGCTAGCATCTCACTTTACAGGCATTCCTTATACCTTTACGGCTCATGCTAAAGACATATTTCATGAAAGCGTGGAATTTGAGGATATGCAACGTAAGCTACAGGATGCCGCTAGTATAGTAACTGTCAGTGACTATAATCTCAGATATCTGCACAATACATATAATTTACCCGCAAATCAAGTTCAGCGCATTTACAACGGTTTAGATTTACGACAATTACAATATTCTTCTCCGGCTGAACGTCCGCCATTAATTATCTCAGTCGGTCGGTTAATTGAGAAGAAAGGGCTATCTGTTTTGATTGATGCTTGTGCCATTCTCAAGCAGAGAAATTATCAGTTTCAGTGTCAAATTGTCGGTACTGGTTCTTTAGAATTGACCTTGCGTCAGCAAATTATAGATTTAGAACTGCAATCTATTGTGGAAATTGTCGGCCCGCGTCCACAAAATGAAGTGTTTCAATTAGTACAAAAAGCTGCTGTGTTTGCCGCACCTTATGTCATTGGCAAAGATGGTAATCGGGATGGACTACCAACAGTTTTACTGGAAGCTATGGCTTTGGGAACTCCCTGTGTAAGTACTGATGTGACGGGTATTCCTGAATTGGTGCGTGATGGCGAGACTGGGTTGATTGTGCCACAACATGATGCCGAGAAATTAGCGATCGCACTTGGGCAATTTCTGACTAATTCTGCTTTGCGGGTTAAGTTGTCAACCCAGGCTAGGCAATTAATTGAGTCTGAGTTTGATATTCATCGTAATACTGCAATTTTACGGAAATTATTTCTCACGCATACCGCAAGCGGAACTCGCAAAGTAGGCGCAAAAGCTTAAAGGAGATGTGAAAATGCGAATTGCATACATTTGTGCCGATCCGGGTATACCTGTATTTGGTCAAAAAGGATGTTCGATTCATGTCCAAGAGGTGATTCGAGCGTTGCAAAAGCAAGGTAGCCAAGTCACATTGTTTGCTACTCGGATTGGAGGAGAATTACCCGCAGATTTAGCTAATGTTGTTGTTCATCAACTCCCAGTTATCCCTAAATTAGAACGGGCGGTGCGAGAGCAAGTTGCTTTAGCAATGAATCCTGATTTACGTTTAAATTTGGCAAGATTTGGCCCCTTTGACTTCATTTATGAGCGTTATTCTCTTTGGAGTTATAGCGCGATGGAATATGCCCAAGCTATGGGAATTCCGGGTTTGTTGGAGGTAAATTCGCCTCTGATTACAGAACAAGCACAGCATCGGGGTTTGATTGATCGCCAAAGTGCCGAAGAAGTGGCAAATCGGGTGTTTTCAGCAGCTACAGCACTGATTGCTGTTTCAGATGCAGTGAAAACTTACTTAATGAAGTATGTGGACGGTAGCAAAGTTCATGTCATTCCTAATGGTGTCAATCCTCACCGCTTTTCTACCCTTCGTCCTACAACTCAACCTGAAACCTTTACAGTGGGATTTGTCGGTACGTTGAAACCGTGGCATGGATTGCCAATTCTCACAGAAGCTTTTAGTTTACTGCATCAACGTGTTCCTAATGCCAAACTTTTAATTGTTGGCGATGGCCCGGAACGGGAAAATCTGCAAATAGAATTAGCTGCACGGGGATTAGATGCTCATGCTCAATTTACAGGTGCGGTAAATCCTGATGAAGTTCCTCAATTATTAGCAGCAATGGATGTCGCCGTTGCACCCTACGCCGCGCAATCTGATTTTTACTTCTCACCATTGAAAGTGTATGAATATATGGCGGCTGGTTTGCCTGTAGTCGTGAGTCAGATTGGGCAATTGGCAGACTTAATTGATACAGGGGTGAATGGTATTCTTTGTCCTCCAGGTGATGCGATCGCTTTAGCAGAGGCTTTAGAAAAATTGTGGCGATCGCCTACTCTCCGTCATACTTTAGGACAGGCGGCGCGGCAAACGGTTATAGCAAATCATACTTGGGATGCGATCGCTCAAAAAATTCTCCGCATAGCATCTCCATTGCCGATGGAGGTGAAACGATAAATGCCAAAAGCTCAAAATGTGCCTGGTTTGTGGGGAATATTAGTTTATTTCTGGCCTGACATTCGTCCACAATATGGACTAATTTTGATTTCTGCGATCGCTTTAATTGCAGATGTCGGACTACGCGTATTAGAACCTTGGCCGCTCAAGTTTGTCTTTGATTATGTTCTCTTGCGTGGCGACAAGATAAATAATATTCCGATCATTGCTAGTTTAGAACCGATAACATTACTGACATTTTCAGCCGTTGCCGTCTTACTTATTACAGGCTTACGCGCCCTTGCTGCCTATTGGAGTACCGTCGGATTAGCAACAGTTGGTAGCCGAGTCATGGCAAAAGTGCGTAATCATTTGTATTGCCATCTGCAAGATTTATCTTTGGCTTATCACACCAAAGCGCGTAGCGGTGATTTAATTATCCGTGTCAGTAGCGATGCTAGCCGTCTCCAAGAAATTATGATTACGGCAGCATTACCGCTAGTAGTCAGCATTCTGACTCTATTTGGGATGATTGGGGTGATGTTTTGGATGAATCCCAGCCTGACCCTACTTTCACTCTTCACGCTACCGTTATTTTGGCTAGTTACTAACCGACTCAGCCAGCGAATTAAAGATTCCTCGTTGAAGCAACGCCACCAAGAAGGTGCTGTGGCGGCGACGGCGGCTGAGTCCATTGCTGCCATTAAATTAGTGAAAGCCTTATCCTTGCAAGATGCTTTTGCACGAGTATTTGCTCAACAAAATCAGCGTAGTCTCAAAGAAAGCGTCAAAACTCAACGGCTGGCGGCTCACTTAGAACGTACTGTTGATGCTGTGATTGCATTGGGAACAGCGATCGTTTTATGGTACGGCTCTTGGTTGGCGCTGCGGGATGCTTTAACACCTGGGGATGTGCTTGTATTTCTCACCTACTTAAAGAATGCCTTTAAGCCAGTGCAGAACTTCGCTAAATACACCGGACGACTGGCAAAAGCTGCGGCTTCTAGTGAGCGCATTTTAGACGTATTAAATCAGCAACCCGATGTCTATGATTTGCCGGATGCAATCCCAGCCCCGATTTTCCAAGGTGCAGTGCGTTTTGATCGCGTCCACTTTGCCTATGAATCAGGACAAGTTTTACTGCAAGACATCAACTTAAACATTCAACCGGGACAACAAGTAGCGATCGTTGGGACTTCTGGTGGTGGTAAATCTACATTAGTCAGTCTATTATTACGGCTTTACGATCCAACAGCAGGGCGCATAATGATTGATGGGCGGGATATTCGAGAATACACATTGGCATCATTACGTCCACAAATTAGTGTAGTTTTGCAAGATAGTCTCTTATTCGCTGCTAGTATTCGAGAAAACATTGCCTACGGGATTGCCGGAGTGTCTGATGCCGAAATCGAAGACGCGACTCGTTTAGCTAATGCTCATGATTTTATCCAAGCTTTACCGCAAGGATACGACACCCTTGTAGGGGAAAGAGGCGCAACCCTTTCTGGGGGACAAAGACAAAGAATTGCGATCGCTCGTGCTGCCATTCGTCAAGCTCCTATCCTGATTTTAGATGAACCTACTACGGGGTTAGATAAGGGTAATGAGAAGGCTGTGATTGATGCGCTGCAACAATTGTCGGAAAATCGCACGACTTTTTTAATTACTCACGATCTTTATCTGGCAACTCGCGCAGATATGATTCTTTATCTGGAAAATGGGCAGGTGGTGGAACAAGGTACTCATCTGGAATTGATGCAACAGAATGGGCGTTATGCGGCTTTGTATCAAGTGCAGGGTTCTTTGAGGGTTTAGAGACGCAGAGGGACGCTGAGGTAAGCGCAGAGGTACGCAGAGTATGGACTTTAGTGATGGGAAGATGCCTTTTTTGGCGGATGCGGTTGATCGGTTGCGGGTGGAAGAGTGTTTTGGACGGTGTTTAGCGATCGCTGCAAATTGTCGTGTGCAGAAAGTCCGGGTTATTCGTCATAAGTTGGGGCGGCGTTGTTTGATTGAATATGAATTGATTAATGATGATGGACAAATAATTACGCTGATTGGTAAGGTTAGGGCTAAGGGAACGGATTTTCATAGTTATGAGTTACAGAAATCTCTATGGTCTGCGGGATTTGGTGATGATAGTCCTGATGGAATTTCTGTACCTGAACCTGTCGGGGTAATTCCTGAATGGCAAATGTGGTTGCAGCGTAAAGTTGAAGGGGTTATTGCTACTCAATTTTTATCACAAACCGACAGTATTTTACCCTTAAAACTAATTGCTGAAGCTGCCCATAAATTGCACCAAGCTAATATTCCTCCTCGTCGTTCTCATACTATGTCAGATGAACTACGAATTTTGCATGAGCGGATTCCATTAGTTACGCAACAATATCCACAATGGCAAGAACGCTTAGAGAGAATATTAGAAGCAAGTAATCATTTAGGAGAAAACACGCCAGAACCAAAACGCTGTGGTATCCATCGTGATTTTTATCCCGATCAAGTGATTATTAATAATTCTCGGTTGTATATCATCGACCTAGATTTATATTGTGAAGGTAATCCGGCGCTTGATATCGGTAATTTTATTGCTCATATTCAAGAATACAGCCTTCGTACTTTTGGTAACTCCAAAGTATTACAAGAATATGAAAATGTTTTAACTGAAAGATTTATTCAGCTTACAAGCGATAAATTCCTCACTGCAATTCAATCCTATACAACCCTAACTTTAGTTCGACATATTCATATCAGCACCCAATTTGCAGAACGTCGTCCTTTTACAGAAGCACTATTAAATCTGTGCGAACAGCGACTTGGGATAATTCGTAATTCGTAATTCGTAATTATAGAGCTTCTGGGTTAAGTGCAATACAGACCAACACCCAGCCAATTTAAATAAAGTTCAGAATGAGCAACAAAACCCTCACCCTCATGTAGAGACGCGATTCATCACGTCTTGAAAGACCTGTCACCCTATTTTTGCAAACTGGTAGTATTTTCAGGAGATAGTATTGATGGGTTTGATTTTTTGGCAGAAAATTCGCTTGATTAGTTTAATTATCTTCCTTACTTTGAGCAGCCTAAATAAAGCTAATGCAACGACTAAGGCAGCGATAAGAGAAAATAATCAATTAAATAAAATCACATCAGTTTCTCAATTATCTGATATTAGTGCTGAGAGTTGGGAATTTAAAACACTACAAGCTTTGACTGAGCAATATAACTGCGCTAACCACAATAAAATAACTAACAATCAAACTCTGACTAGATATCAATTTGCTACTAATTTAAATGCTTGCATCATACACATAAATGAGTTAATCAGTAATGGTAAAATAAATCGAGAAACCTTAACTACCATTCAAAAATTACAAGTAGACTTTTCGGCAGAATTAGCAACTTTTAGAAATCGCATCGATTTATTAGAAAACAAAGTGGCTGCATTGCAAGCACAACAGTTTTCGCCTCAAGTCGAGTTAGAGGGAGAGATTATCTTTGCGATGACTGGAGTTGCTGGTGGAAAAAAAGCCAACAGTAGAACCAAGCCAATCAATGATAATTTAGTGTTGAGCGATCGCGTCCGTCTTAGCTTAGAAACAAGTTTTACAGGTAAAGACAACTTACAAATACGCTTACAAGGTCGAAATACGCCAGAATTGGCAGATTTTACTGGAACTAAAATGGCCAATTTGGGATTTGATGGCGACGATGACAATGAGATGGAAGTAGATGAGATAGATTATAAATTTCCACTAGGTAAGCAAACTCGCATAACCTTGTACGCTTTGGGAGGAGGATTAGGCGATTTTGTTCCTAGTGTCAATCCTCTTTTTAGCGGTAGTGGAGACGGATCGATTTCTACATTTGGACGAGAAAATCCAATTCGACGACAAGGTGGCGGTGCAGGTATCGGTATTTCTCATAATTTAAATGACTCTCTGAATCTGTCATTGGCATACGTCACCAGCGATGCAGCTAATCCAGAGAGGGGAATTTTTGCTAGTCCTCATGGTGCGATCGCTCAAATCACACTTGAACCCACCAAAACAACAGCACTTAGCGTTACCTATATCCACTCTTACAATAATGTGAATACCGGAACTGGCAGCGAATTAACTAACAATCCTTTTAATAATCAGGCAGATGCCATTACTGCGAATTCCTTTGGTGCAGAAGCCGCTTGGCAACTTAACCAAAGTATCACCCTTGGGGGCAGAGTTGGTTTTATTCATGCCAAAGCAGAAGATTTAGCAGCAACCCCAAATGCTTTTATCTCCACATGGGCGTTACTACTATCGATCAAAGATATTGGGCAAGAAGATAGCTTTGCCGGATTTGTGGTGGGTCAACCGCCTAAAGTGATTGATAATAGTTTCGGTGATACCTTTGAAGATGAGGATACATCTTTACATCTAGAAGCTTTTTACCACCTGCAAATCACAGATAATCTAGCGATAACTCCGGGTTTATTTGTCATCACGAATCCCGAAAATAATAATAGTAACGACAAAATTTATGTTGGTACGGTTCGTACAACATTTACCTTTTAACTGCAAAAAAGGGTATCTTTTTCTCCTCACACTACTAATTGATCAGGCGTAATACCATCAGAGAGCGATCTGTAACTGGTACAGTTTGAGAGCCTGAAACTAACTTTCCTCTATCTAAAAAGCGAGGTTCATTAGTGTCAATTACTATCTCCCATACCTTTTCTTTAAATTCATTGGGTAAAGCAAACTCAATTAACTCATAATGAGCGTTAAAAAATAGCAGAAAACTTTCATCAATAATCCGCTCACCACGATCGCCTGGAGTAGCAATTCCCTGCCCATTCAAAAAAATCTCCATTACTTTGGCATAACTAACTAGCCACTGCTTCTCAGTCATTCCACTGCCATCAGAATTAAACCAAGCAATATCATTAATGCCTAAACCGTGGATGGGGCGACCTTGAAACCACTTACGCCGTCGAAATACTGGATGTTGATGGCGAAAATTAATTAGTTCACGTGTAAAGTCTAATAAATCCGAGTTCGCTTTATGCAAATCCCAATGCCGCCAGGAAATCTCATTATCTTGGCAGTAAACATTATTATTTCCCTGTTGACTACAGCCAATTTCATCCCCCTCTAATAGCATTGGGACACCTTGAGATAGCATTAGGGTTGCTAAAAAGTTTCGTCGTTGTCGTTCGCGCAAACGCATTACTTCTGGATCGTCGGTTTCACCTTCTGCACCACAATTCCAGGATCTATTATGGCTTTCACCATCTCTATTGTCTTCTCCATTTGCTTCGTTATGCTTTTCGTTGTAGCTGACTAAATCATTTAACGTGAAACCATCATGAGCAGTTATGAAATTAATACTTGCATTTGGGTTGCGCCCGTTTGTTTGATATAGGTCAGGACTACCGGTAAAACAGTAAGCAAATTGTCCTAAACTATCATCTACACCACGCCAAAAATCTCTGACTGTATCCCGATATCTACCATTCCACTCAGACCAACGCAGTGGAAAGTTCCCGACTTGATAACCTCCTTCTCCTAAATCCCAAGGTTCAGCTATTAGTTTCACATCTGCCAAGATTGGGTCTTGATGAATAATATCAAAGAAAGCTGATAGATTATCTACCTCATATAATTCCCGTGCTAGCGCCGAGGCCAAATCAAATCGGAAGCCATCTACATGCATTTCTATTACCCAATAGCGCAGGCTATCCATGATTAACTTCAGAACTTGAGCATGACGCACATTCAGAGAGTTACCGCAGCCTGTAAAATCCATGTAGTAGCGAGGATCATCTTTTACCAAACGGTAATATACAGAATTATCAATACCTCGTAAAGATAGCGTTGGCCCGAAATGATTTCCTTCGCCAGTGTGGTTGTAGACTACATCTAAAATCACTTCAATTCCAGCAAAATGTAATGCTTTAACCATCTGCTTAAATTCAGTGACTTGTTGTCCCTCAGTCCCACTAGCACTGTAACTAGAATAGGGGGCAAAATAGTTGATGGAATCGTAGCCCCAGTAATTCCTTAATCCTTTATCTTCTAAATGTCCCGGATGAGATAAAAAGTGATGTACTGGCATCAACTCAACTGCTGTAATTCCTAATTGCTGTAAGTGTTGAATTGCAGCCGGATGCGCTAACCCTGCATAAGTGCCACGTAACTCTTCTGGAATACCTGGATGTAGTTTAGTAAAACCTTTGACGTGAGTTTCATAAATAACAGTTGTATGCCAAGGTGTATTAAGCCGTTTATCATCTTCCCAATCAAAAAATTGATCAACTACAACACATTTGGGCATTATTTTGGCATCATCTATTTCAGAAAAAACTAAGTCTTTTTCTGGAGCGTCTAGAGAGTAGCCAAAAACGGCTGGATCGTTACTAAATTCACCGTCAATTGCCTTAGCGTAGGGATCAATCAATAGTTTGTTTGGATTAAATCGATGACCTACCTCCGGTGCCCATGCCCCATGTACTCTAAATCCATACTTTTGACCTGGGCCAACTCCTGGTAAGTAACCATGCCAAACAAAATTGTTTTTTTCTGTCAAAGGCACGCGAATTTCTTCGTCATCATTATCAAATAAACAAAGCTCTACCCCTGTTGCATTTTCCGAAAATAAAGCAAAGTTTGTCCCTTTCCCATCCCAAGTTGCACCTAAAGGATATACATTCCCTGGCCATAAAGTTACATACATAAGTAAATCTTGAATAATTAATTTTTCTGTAAATAATTGACTTTGACTTTTTTGAATAATTAGTTAATAGTGAAAGTTACTAATAATTCTGGCTCTTGCGTTGGTTTTATGGTACAGCATTAAAATAGCCATTTTATAGAAAGGCTCAAAAATTTAAAATCCAGTCATAGCAAGGAATATAGGCTCTGATGAGATTTTATTTATTATTCGACTCCATAAAAAGAACTGAAGATCCATAATTCTTTAAAATCACTAACATTAAAATATAACTTATAGATAATGTTATTTGATCTATCATTAGTAATAGAAATTTCTATTCCTTAAGTTGGAAAAATTAATGCAGAGAGCAACAGGCTGAAGTCAGGAAACTGCTGTGTCTGCAACACGCTGCACAATCTGCTTCAGTAAAGCGATGCCTGCGTTAGGATGCGCTAACGCTAAAAAGCAAGGGTTTTAAACCCTCACTATTGCCCAGTTTCGTTGCCCCAACTTCCCGCAAGGTACGGCTCTTTACATAGCTGCAAATCATCTAGGTCAAATCCCCTTCTACGTTCTTTAAATGCGATCGCTCTGGAGTTTAACACATAGTAAATTCACAAATAGTCTCATCTGAACTGTGGAAATATGACCGCGTGTCTTTGGACACCATTTTACTATGGTACTTAATATTTGCGGAAGACTCTGCAACAAAATATACCATCTAAATCACAAACCCCTTTGATTGATTTTTCTACTTACGTAGAATAAAATTCAGTTAAGAAATTAAGATTTTTTTGTAGTTTTGAATTATGCTATACATAATAGCACTATTAAAATTACTATGTTATTTGCTGCCAATTATAAGCAAGTCGTGCTTACACTGGTGGAGAATTTAAAACAGTTAAGAAATTTTTCTGAAAAACTACATTTAGAAAATAATTGTCAACTAATTGACAATGCTATAAATCGGCTAGAAACAAATTCATTTTCTATTGCAGTTGTCGGAGAATTTAAGCGAGGCAAAAGTACATTTATAAACGCTTTATTAGGACAGGAAATCCTACCATCTGATGTCTTGCCTACAACTGCTACTCTCAACCGTGTGATTTATGGATCGCAACCACTGGTCAAAATAATATTTAAAGATGATGAACAATGTGAGATAGCAATTAATAAACTGCCTAGTTTTGTGACAAAATTAACACCAGAATCTGAAGCTGTTGCTATGACTGTGAAAGAAGCAGTCATTTATTATCCAGTAAACTGTTGTCGAAATAATGTAGAAATTATCGATACACCAGGCTTGAGTGACGATGAAAATATGACGGCAGTAACCCTTTCAATTATTCAAAAGGTTGACGCTGCTATTATGGTAACATCAACTTTAGCACCTTTCGCTGAATCTGAAGGAAATTTTATCACTCAAAAGTTATTAACAAATAGCCTTGGTTGTATCATATTTGTAGCAACAGGAATTGACCACTTCAAACGCTCACAAGATGCAGATAAAGTAGTTAGCACTATTGAAAAACGGATCGCATTTTTTGTAGAGAATTGGGCGAAACAACAGTTTGATGCAAATTCTCAGGAATATAAATTTTATTTAAATAAGATTGGTAAACCAAAAGTTTTTGGTATTTCTGCTTACCAAGCATTGTCAGCTAAAGTTAATAACAATGACGCACTTTTAAACCAGAGCCATTTTGGGAAATTTGAATTGGCGCTACAGAAGCTTCTGCTAGAAGATCGGGAAAAAATTATTTTACAAGTGGTTGTTAATCACGTAAGCTCTATAGCTACAGAAATTACCCAAATAATTAATAATCAGCAAAATGAATTAGAAATACAACAACAAATTTTTAGTAATAAATGTTATCAATTTTACAATATAGTTTTAAAATTCAACAAAATAAAAACAAAAAAAATATTGCTGGTTAATCCTAATAATGACAAAATTAAAATCCAAGTAAATTTATTAATAGAACAGTTAGAAAATCGATTAAAACAGACTGTTGAGCAAGTTATTGAATCAATAGAGGTAAATTCTAGCGATGGCATAAAATTACAGCAACAGTGTGCTAAATACATCTCAAGTGCTGTGCAAAGCGCTAGCCAAATAATAGTAGAGCAAATTCAAAATGTCATCAAGCAAGAGTTATCAGAAGCAGTATGGCAAATGCAGAGTTTGCTAGAAATAGCGCCTGAAGTGATGCATAGTATTGAAATACATTTAACTCAAATTGATGATAATTTAGGTTTTCAAACCTCGTCACTGCAAATAATTAACTCGCTTAATCAAGCTTTTGAGCAATTCAATCGAGAGCAATCTAGTAATTTACTGATTTTATTTACTTGCAGTTCAGAAACATTTATTTTTAAGTCCGAATCGAGTGGTTTATCTAGTGTCGTCGGTGATGTAGCTGGTTCTTTATTCAATTCTTTAGGAAAAGCTGTAGGTGCAGGATTTGGCAGTTTGCAAAAAGCCAAAAACTTTAAAAATAATTATAAATCTAAGGTGATTGCAGAGATTGAAAATCAATTGATATCGCACCAAACTAAACAAGCAGTTGATGAGTACATTTATCAAGTATACAAACATTTAGAACTCTTCAAAGTTAAAGTAGATCAAGAAATTAATTCCTGGATTGAAAACGTTCAGAACACACTTGCTAAAGTCCAGGGAAAACAACAAGCTTTGGCTGAAAATCAGCAGAAAATACTCGATACAATGCGTAACGAAACGCAAACTATTCTAAATCATGCTTTGGTTTTATCTGAGCAACTCTACCAAAGTATCAATCTAAATAAGCACGATAATTTTGAGAAAAAAACTTGTATAAATTGCGGTTATGCGAATGACTCAAATTGTAGGTTTTGTATTAAATGTGGTACTCGTTTAAATATAAATAATTAGGTTCTTGCGTTGGTTTTATGGTAAAGCATTAAAACCGCAGTTTTATAGAAAGGCTCAAAAACTTAAAACCCAGGCACAGCAATAAATGTAGCCTATCTTTAGGTTTTATTTATTATTTTGTTCCATAAAATGAACTGAAGAACCAACAATTAATAGTATCAAACTGCACGATCTTTGTAAAGTAGTCTAGAAAATTATCATTTTTGCTGAACAGCAGCAAGCCTTCAGTAACATAGGTTTTGGCATTTCTAATAAGATAAAATTGCTGACTATATCAAGAAATACTGACAATAATCCAAAACCTCATCCGAAAACAGTGCATCACGAGATGTATTACTCATCAGACTGCTTGCAAAGGTAACTAGCGAATAAACTTCGGGTGGGTAAAGCCCGCTGTAGGCATCGCACCAACCAAACAAGTGACCAGCAGCTAAGAGATGTTAAGCCCAAGCCACAGCAAATTTTGTTTATTTTGCTCCAGATTTAGAGTCTCTTGGGCATTAACAGACTTAGCGACAAAGACTGGAATTTGATGATTTAAAGCCTAAATATTTATTCAATAAATCACCTAGAGAGGATTGAAAATGGAAGCTGGAAATAATCATAATGCTCCTCTAGCATCACTCACAGATTACAACAAACTAGCGAATAACTTAGTAGTTGATTTGAAGAGACTACGATCATTTTCGGAAAAGCTTAATCTCCACCAGTCAATTTCATCAATTGATGATGTTTTACAACGAATTGAGGAGAAGACTTTCTGGGTTGCAGTTGTTGGAGAGTTTAAACGCGGCAAGAGTACATTTATTAATGCTCTACTAGGTCAGGAAATTTTACCATCAGATATTGAACCATGTTCCGCTACTCTCAATCGCGTTACTTATAGTTTAAATTCCTATGTGGAAGTGGAATTTATAGATGGCGAAAAAGAGAAGATAGCTATTGACGAACTTGCTAATTATGTGACGAAGTTAACGCCAGAAGCTGAAGCAAAGGCGGCAACGGTGAAAGAGGCTGTTGTATATTATCCAGCTACTTATTGTAAAAACAATGTAGATATTATTGACACACCAGGATTGAACGACGATCCTAGCATGACTGGTGTAACACTTTCAGTGTTACCTAGAGTTGATGCTGCTATTTTAGTAATCATGGCTCAATCACCTGTTTCAGAAGTCGAACGGGACTTTTTAGAGAACAAACTATTAACAAATGACTTGGGTCGTGTGATTTTTGTAGTTACTGGAATTGACCGCTGCAATCGACCTGGAGATGCTGACAAAGTAATTGCCAGTGTGAAAAAGCGTATTAGAGAATATGTGTTAGAGCGAGCGGCACAACAGTGGGGTGAAAACTCGGCAGAATATGAAGTTTACTTGAAAAAGATTGGAGACCCAAAAGTTTTTGGTCTTTCTGCTTACCAAGCTTTGGAAGCGAAGCATAGCAAAGATGATGAATTGCTTGCTAAAAGCCGTTTTGTTGAATTTGAAAAGGCTTTAGAGCAATTTCTGGTTAGGGAACGGGGAGCAATTGAGCTGCAAGTACCTTTGAATCGAGCGATCGCTACATCTGGAGAAATTTTATCAACAATTAACATTCAAGAAAGTGCCCTCAAAATGAAGCTAGAAGATTTTGAGAAAACCTACGAAACCTCCATTGCAGAAATTGCAGACTTGCGAAGCCGAAAAAAAGACGAAATGCAACTCATTGATAAAGCAGCTGAAAATGTCAGATATAATGTCAGACCTTTACTCAATAAGCTAGAAGATGATTTGAAGCAAACAGCGCTGCAAGTCATTGATTCAACAACAATAACCTCCAAGGACTTGAATAACAAGAAAGCTTTGGCTGAAAAACTGGGTCGCAAAGTTTCTACTAGTTTGCAAAATGCAGGGCAAAAGTTGGCAGATAAAATTCAGATAGAGATTCAACAGGGGTTAGCAGAAGAAGTAGACCGATTAAAAGATTTTGCTAACTCTGTAGTTACAGTTTTAAATCGCATTGAAATGCAGTTTATTGATGTTGAAGCTAACTCTAATCGTAAAAGAAATGCAGGTGGAGAAGCTATTGCTGCTGCTCTAGCTGTATTTACCGGATTTGGTGGTATCTGGTCAGGTTTTCGGACAGCTGGTGTTAAAGGTGCAGCAGTTGGTGCAGCTGGTAGCGTTGGTACAGTTGTATTAGCAGTGTTAATCGGATTCCCAATTACCTGGCCTGCTGCTATTGCTATTAGTGTTGTGTCCGTTTTCACAGGAGGTTGGCTCACCAAATTAGTGTTTGGTGGTGAGCAATTGGAAACCTTTAAGGAAAATTACAAGGAAGCTATTATTAAGGAAATTGAAAAACAACTAAAATCAAATCCGATTAATCATAAAGTTGAGGATCACATTTCTACAAGTTTCGAGCATCTCAAACAAACACTAAGTCAAGAGGTAGAGGCTTTACTGGATAATACTCAGAATACTCTTTATGAACTTAACCGGAAACGGCAGCAGAATGAGACTCAAACCGAAGCAGAACGTAAAGAACTTGATGAAATTCGTGCAGAAACAGAGAGAATTCTTGGTAGTGCCCAAAGACGCTCTCAAGAACTTGTGGAAATCATGAGTGTTTAAAAATTTGCCAGGCTGTGAGGTTTGAGATTTGATCATACCTCACACTCCATACAACGAATTTTACAGTTTTAGATATGAATTATGGAAAATCCATCAGTTCCCAATCCAACTGCGGCTGTTGACCTCAATTTTGGTCATTATTTGGAAGTACGCGATCGCCAAATATCTGCTCATTTAGTAGGTGGAATTCCCGACTATGCCTTTTCTCTAGATCAAAAACTACGCCAGCAATTGATGGCTATGGGGCCAGTTAGAGCAATGGTGCAAACGTTAGTTGGTTGGGCGGTTCCTGTTGTCGAGCAACTACATCTCACAACAAGTATTGCTGTTGGCCCGCAGCAGTATCCTAAAATCCACGCCCTTGGTGAAGATTGCGCTCACAGATTAGGCATTGGTGTTCCACAGATTTTTATTTGCCGAGATTCTACTTCTGATGCATACACCATCGCCACTGATGACGTTGCACCAATTATTGTTCTTTCAAGTCAGATTGTCGAATCTTTTACACCTGAAGAACTCAAGTTTGTCATTGGTCATGAATGCGGTCATATTCACAATTTGCATGGTGTTTATAACACTGTTTGTGAAATTATGACAAACCAATTAGCACAAGGAGTTTTACAGGTAGTTCCAACTCACGGAATGCTGGAACCAATTATCCAAGGCGGACTGACGATATTTTTTAAACGCTGGAGTCGATGTGCAGAAATTACTTGCGATCGCGCCGGATTGATTTGCTCCGGTGATATCAATACGGCTGAAAGTGTCCTGATAAAATTGATAACTGGTGGTGGCAATTCCTTGGGAAAAATCAATATTGAGGAATTTCGTAAACAATTGAGTAAAGTTCAATCTACTCCCCTCCATCTGATAGAGCTTTTCAATACTCACCCGTTGATTCCCAAACGAATTGCTGCACTCCACCTGTTTGCTGAGTGTGATATTTTCCATTCCTGGCGATCGGAATCATCTTTACAAGATGCACGCAGCAAAGAAGAAACTGATAATTTGTGCGAACAGGTTATTCGTGTACTACCTAAAGGATATTAAGGCTTTTTATGGAATCACCAACTAAATATATCAGCTATGACTTCAGATATTTGCGCCAAGAGTTTCTAGAAATCATCAATGATTTTTCCGAAGGATTGCGCCTAGAAAAAGTTCAAAATACTATAGGTAAAAGGCTACTCAAACAGATACAGAGTCAAATTTCCCAAATTCTCACTCGTTTGGAAGCAGACTTTGTTCTCGTTGTTATAGGTGACTTCAAACGAGGTAAATCAACATTAATTAACGCTTTATTAGGGCAATCTGTGGTAACAACAGATGTGACAACAGAAACAGTGACAATTAATCACATCCAATATGGTTCAGAACCGAAGATTCATGTTTGTTTGAGTGATGGTGGGCAAATTCAAATAGAAACAGAGGAACTAAAGTCAGAGCAACTTAGTTCAATTTTAGAAACTCTTCCTACAGCTAGCCATTTAAAAATTGAGACACCCGTTGAATGGTTGCGAGGGGTACGTCTTGTGGATACTCCTGGAACTGGAGATGTTTTTAAGCGTTTTGATCGTCAAGTTCACACTTATCTTTTACAAGCTGATGCAGTAGTATTCGTAGTATCAGCCCTCTCTCCGTTTGCAGAATCAGAACAAAAATTTTTGCAAATGTCTGTCTTACCTCAAGATTTTCCCAAAGTCTTTTTTACTCTGAATATGATGGATAATATTCAGACAGAACAAGAGGCAGAAAGATTATTAAAGAGTACACAAAAAAAGATTAGCCGCTTGTTTCCTAATCCTCAACTTTTTGGAATCAGTGCTTTCGACGAGTTTTGTCGTCTTGAATCTCTTTCCAGACCAAATCCTGCTTCTGCACCAAAATTAGAAAAATCCTTCAATGAATTTCGCAAATCTTTGGAAGAAAGTATTCATTTGCAGCGTGATTTAATTCAACTCGACCGAGCCACCGATCATCTAGAGCAGACGTTACAAGAATTTAGCGATAGCTTGTTGCTTCTGCGTAATGCTATGCAAACAGACCGAGAGCGTTTAAGTCGAGCCATCGACCAATGCGAAGACCCATCTTCAGAATTATCCGCTAAGATTGCACAGCATATAAAGGTGATGACAGATGATATTAATCAAATGTGCGATCAAGCTTGTCAGTGGATGAATGAGTTTATGAACCGCCTAGAAACTGAAGCAATTGCTGCCATTGCTAACTTTAAAGTTGAGGAGATTAAACGACATTTCCAGTTATTTTTGACAAATTCACTCAGAGAAGCGATTAATAACTGTCTGAGTGTCCATAAACCCACTCTTTTTGAAACTATTAAGAAAGTTCAGAAAGCAATTGTCAAGGATTTACAACTTTTAACTGATGTCAGTAGCAGTATAGTAGATGGTAAAAGTTCGGGAGAGAAAGTAACTTCTCATGAGCATCCGTGGATAAACTTTGATGCTTTAGAAATATTGGCAGAGTGCGAATCGTCTACTTTTGTCGCTGACCTCATCATCAGGAAAACGCAAGAGTTAGGGTCATCAAGGCAAGCGGTTAGTTACCAACAAAAACTACAAATCGCCTTGCCAGATTTTAAGCTAGCTATTATTCAAGAAATTCGTTCTTTGTATAAAAGTATTGCAACTAAACTTGAGCAGCAAATCGAAAGTGCTTATCATCAAGATATTGAAATATCAGTCTCAGCAATGCGACAAGCGCAAGAAGTTAACGCTAAAGAAGTACTGACAGTAAGTGCAGCTAATGAAACGTTGCAAGATACATTATTGCTCTTAAATGAGATCCATAATCGACTCAAGAACCTCAAGCAAAAACTTTGCTCTGAAGATATGCTTTAAATTATCTATATAGCAACCTGATTTTATTGATGAATCACTTGTAGAGATAGGTAACTCTTAACAGAGAAGAAGAAATAAAAGTGTGCTGAGTTTTGTGCAAAAATCAAATAGGAGTTTTATATCTACTAGTCAGCACAACTGCCAAATCTTCACTGTCTTATCATCACTACCGCTAGCAAGAGTAATACAATCTGAACTAAAAGCGACAAAGTTTACTCCATCGCTATGTCCACTCAAGGTACAGATAAGTTCCCAATTCTCTACATTCCACAGCTTAATAGTATTGTCATAACTACCACTAGCAAGGATTTGTCCATTTAGGCTGAAAGTAATGGAATGAATCGGTTTGGAATGGTCGGTGAGGGTGTGCAGCAGTTTCCCAGTATTTAAATTCCACAGTTTAACAGTGTGTTCTTGACTCCCACTAGCGAGAGTTTTGCCATCTGGACTGATAGCGATCGCCCAAATTAAGTTAGAATTGCCAGCAAAAGTTTGCAATAATTCCTTGGTGTCCAGACTAAACAATTTAATAGTACGATCTAAACTGTCGCTGGCAATAGCTTGACCATTGGGAGTGATTGCCAGGGAAGAAGCTGCCCAAGAGTCTTCAGGTAGCTTTCCAATCTCTTTTCCCGTCGTTAGATTCCATAGCTTGATCGTATGATCCCGACTGCCACTGATCAGAGTTTGACTATCTGGGGTAATTCCTAAAGAATATACTGAGTCTGAATGTGCAGTAGAGAACCAAGTTCTAAGGTTGCGAACTAGTTTTCTCGTGTTGAGATTCCAAATTTTGATGGTTTTATCAGCGCTACCACTGGCAAGTATTTGACCATTGGGACTGATGACAACACTATTCACTGTATGTGAATGGTCCTCAAGAGTCTCCAAGAGTGTTCCAGTCTTCAGATTCCAAATTTTGATGGTTTTATCAGCGCTACCACTAGCAAGAATTTGACCATCAGGACTAATGGCAATACTATTGACTGTATCTGAATGGTCAGTGAGTGTGTAGATACATCTCCATACCTGAGTTTTAACAATTGGAATCCTGAAGCTTTCTTTAGGATTTGGAGCTTTAGCGATCACAATCTTGTAGCCCTCTTTAAATGTTTGGATTTCTGGCTTCATTGTCGGTCTGATTGCTTGCACTTTCTCCTTGGCATAGTCATGCAATTCATCAATAGTAATTCGGCCATTTTTATCTCGGTCTGCGGCACCAGTTTCAATCCCCTCTACTATGTAATGGGTATAAATGCCTGCTTCTTCAGCTTCAAAGGATTGTCTTGCAGCAGTAGAAGATGCAAGTAGCGCACACCCTTCACAAGTAGACTTTGCTTGCCAATCCATAGCAAAAGCTCCACTATAACAACAGTCAAGAATCACAACTTGCTGTCTGGAAGGACTTCTTTTCATAATATCTTGCACAAAATTAGCTGGCACTGCTGTTGAATGGAAGGCATCTTTGCGAGTGCTACGAGTTGCCAGGTAAAGCCTGCCATCATGATCATCTGTAATTCCATGACCAGAGAAAAACAAAAAGGTAAAATCCTCCTTTTTACAATCTGCAAATAGCTTTTGAATAGCTATTTGCATTGTCATTAAATCTGGATTTACCAGTGCTTCTACTTTGTCAAAACTACCTAACAGCGGATTTTGTAACACTCGCTGCATTGCTTTGACATCCTTATCAGCTGTCGGAACTAGCGGTAAGCCAGCTTCGTATTCGCTTACTCCAATCAGCAGTGCGACCTTCTTAGCCATTCGAGTCTCCCTGAACGGTTGCTAGCAGTTCCTTTGCTATTCTCTCGGCCTCTAATAGCTCTTGGCGGCTACTAGCTTCAAGCACAACCTTCTTATTATTGGCTTCTACTGTCACCTTGATTGGTTTGTCACCCAAGCGATCGCCTAAAAAACCCAAAAATCCTTTAATATTCTTTACACTCACTTCTGCTGTCAGCATTCCTACCAAAAAAGAAATCCCTGGTTTGCTTCCCTCTTCTGGATTCAGGTCTTCTGTACGTACAACTCGCTCTACTTCCTCCAGGTTGCTGAGTCGATTCAATAAATTCAGTACTATTTCCTGCTTTTCTTCTGGATCTAACTCTGGATCGTTAAGAGCAATAGTAAAGATTACATTCGATAGTGCAGTCATAATAGCTCCTTAAGTACTATCATCGTTGTAATTCAGTTTATTTATTTCACTTGCTATGGTGGTGGAGATAGCAGTGACAAATTCTTCCACTGCTAGATAAGTTGAATAATCCCTTGCCATACTTAACAGATTACCGTACTTTACATACACGCCCGAACGATTATATATTCCCCAGTCAACCCCTTTTTCAAATACGGTTCGGATCGGCAGAGGGCATCGAGAAGTCCCATCTAAGGGAGCCTTAGCTTGAAACTTCAGAAAGAAGGTGAGGAGAAAAAGAGTTTAATTACCCTTGATTTTGCCTTTTCATACTTGTAGAGACGGTTAGTTGCTGCTTAGAAAAACTATGACAGCGTGTCTTTTGACACGATTTTACTATTACAGCAACAATGCTAAGTGGTGACTGTTTTTACTTGGTGTGGAAGAGAACGTGAAAAAGGATTTTTTGTTGCTAACAGTTGCTTTACCGAGTTTACTGATAGCGTTTCCTGGCTTTGCTACTGAGAGTGAAATTAAGCAGAGAAATACTGATAAATCAACCGAAGTCATTTCAGATATTCCGAGTTTGAGTGAAATTGAGCTACCCGCTACTAATGCCGAATTATTAACTCAACAATCTGCACCGAGTGAAGTTAATCCAGAAACTCAGCCAGAAACAGAGCCAGATGATACAGACATTACTATAGAAGCGATCGCAGAACCAGATAACTTACCTCAATCTACTCCAACTTACGTAATTGATAAAGAAGAAATTCAAAAGCAGGGCGCTACAAGTTTAGCCGATATCTTAAAAAGAATGCCTGGTTTTGCAATCAATGATGTAGGTCATGGTGCAGATATTCACACAGGTACATACTATCGCGGAGCTTCAATTAATCAGTCTGTATTTTTGATTAATGGCAGACCAATTAACAATAATGTCAACACTTATCATGGTGGAACTGATTTAAATAGCATTCCTGTAGAGGCGATTGAACGAGTGGAATTATATAGCGGTACAGCCTCCGCATTATATGGTTCATCAGCCTTTGGGGGAGTGGTAAATATCATTACCAAGGAAGGTTATGGCAAACCTAAATTGAGCGCTAGCGCAGAATTTGGCTCGTTGAGTTTAAATAATCAGCAAGTAACTTATGGTGGTTCATCTGATAAAGTTAAGTATAATTTTAGCTTTGAAAGATTCTTTATAGATAACCGTTACCGCGTCCCTGTAGGTGCTGCAAATCGTGATGAGCAGGGCTTTTTATCGAATGCAGACACAGCTACAAGTACCTACTTTGGTAGTATTGGAGTAGATTTAGATAAAAAAAATTCATTGAATTTAGATGTTACTGCACTCAGCAGTCGTCGCGGCTTAATTTATTTCGGGTTTCCTCTCCAAAGAGATAGATTAGACCATGATGGTTTAAATGTTGGCTTATCTTGGAAGACTCGACTAGGTAATGGCGAAAGCTCTAACCTGACAACCTCAATTGGTTATAACCGAGATTATTTCAGCACTTATGGACCTACAGGCGCATTTTACCGTACAGGAGCTTTAGATACACAACAACTTACAGCCAGAGTAGATCATGAGTGGAAAGTTACTTCCAATAATAAATTGCGCTGGGGATTAGATTTGAAAAACACCGACTTAATCGGTGATGTTTTGAGTACAAATCCTACTAGAATTGCCAATAACGAAACTGAAGATCGAAGTTTGTTCAATACAGCTTTATTTGCTGTGAATACTTGGAATATTAGCGATGATTTTCTGATAGATTTAGGGCTAAGGCAAAGCTTTGACAGCCAGTTTGGAAATTATCTCAATCCTAGTGTTGGGTTACGTTATGCCGTCACACCAATAGTAGCAGTGCGGGGAAGTTGGGCAGGGGGACAGCGCAATCCGGGGTTAGATCAGTTGTATGTTTATGATACAGTTCATGGTTGGGAACCTAATCCTGATTTAAGACCGGAAACTGGTTCTACTTGGAGTGCAGGAGTAGATGTCAATTTTTCTCAAAATCTGATTGGGCAATTTACCTACTTTGGTAGTAGTATAAGCGATCGCTTGGGAGTCATCGCCGGCAGATGGGAAAACATTGGACTAGTGGATACCAATGGTTTAGAGGTTGCATTGCAATTAAGAATTGCAGCCGGCTGGTCAACTTTCCTCAACTACACTTATACAGATGCTCAAATAAAAACAGGCTCAGAGAGAGGTTTACAGTTAGGTTTGATTCCCTACTCTGTACTGCAAACTGGCGTGGGTTATCAAAATTCCGGTTGGTACGCTAATTTGTATGTTACCTACAATAGTGGCACTCGCAGAGCCTTCTTTACAAACCCTGGTGACACGATTACAGATTTTGCCCCATCTTTCGTTAATTTAGATTTAAGCGGTCGTGTACCTTTAACTAGCAATGTCGGATTGACAGTTTACTTAGAAAATCTCCTCGGTGAGCAATATGAGCGAGTTAATCGCATTTATAGCCCTGGATTCACTTTTCGTGTGGGTTTAAACGCCAATTTTTAGGTGGTAAAATCTCTGCGTTCTCTGTGACTCTGCGGTTTAAAAGTTATTTATTGAACCACAGAGGCGCAGAGAACACAGAGATAAGAGGAGCTTTTTGGTAAAGAGGAGGCACCGCAATATAACATCGTGCGTTAGGTTAAAGTCGTAACAAACCCTACGGTTAAGGCAAGAGACGCGATGAATCGCCGTCTCTACAATAATCAATCAACGCACCCTATTTAAAATTTACTTTTAATCCGAAATCTAAAATTCAAAATTGCTATGAGAGCCAGAATTGAAAATAAAGTGCTTTTTATTCACCATGAAGATTTACCAGAGTTTAAGAAGGGTGGTTCGGTGGTGCGGAACTCTTATTTCTGGGCGCTACGTTCAATTGCTGGTAAAGCTTCGCGTTATCGTGATTGGGAATACGAATCGGAGGTTTGGCTAGCGCTTTCACGAATGCTTTTGTCGTTTGCTGAATCTGGATATTTGGGTCTTAGAGAAACTTTGCTGGAGTTTCCTTTATCTCAAGGGGAAATTCCTAGTTTGCTGCGAGATATATCCACTTTTGAGTAAGGATGCATAGCAATACTTGTCGGGTTTTGGGGAAAAGGGTAAGGGGAAAGGGGAAAGAAAAAACCTTTAACCTTTACCCTTTAACCTTTTCCCAAAACTCAAGCAGTATTGGGATGCATAGCTTTTGCTTGCAGAAAACACCGAAATGAGTAAGTCAAATGCCTTTTTTAAAAAGCATTTAAGTATTTTGAGAAAGCAATCAGGTAATTTGAGACAGCAATTAGGCTTTTTGATAAAGTAATCAGCAAATATACTTGATAATTAAAAATTGTAGCTACGTAACGCTGTAATTAATATAACATTACCAAAATAATGCTTGAACTCATCGGGCACTCAAATGAGGTTTAATCCGTCACGATTAGCCATCATAGACAAACCCTGGTGAACAGTAGTGCTGAAGCAAGGGTAGTTGTGAGAAAACAATTAAAATGCAGCAGTTAGTGTAGGAAAACAACGTGAAAATAACGATTATTGCTAAAACATTATTTACAGCCATAAGTTTGTTAGCTTTATTTGCCCCAAGTCAAGCATCGGCTCAACTTATACCGCAACCTTGGGTTTCAGTTGGTGGAAAAGATGGTGATGTAACCTATGCTGTGGGAGCTAGAGCTTTGGATTTCGGGGTTGAGATTGGAACTGGCCCTGATGGTGCTACGGGAGTAGATGTTTTGAAATTTATCAGTTTACCTGTAATTTCACCTTATGTAGGAGTTGGACTTTATTCAGAGGATAAAGGTGTTGCAGTTTCAGGTGGTGTTCAGGTAGGTGCTACTGATAACGTTTTTGTTGGTGCTGGTTACAATTCTATTCGTGGTTTTAACGGACAACTGGGAATCAGATTTTAACTAATTCGTAATTCGTAATTCGTAATTATTGGGGAAATACTCGCGCGTAATTGTCTTTTTTGGTGCAATACGGTTCAGTTAAGAAAAATTGTAGGTTGGGTTGAGGAACGAAACCCAACCTACACAGTTTAAGGTTTTTGGCGTAGAAAGAAAACTAAGTTCTTAATTTTGGATAAAGTCGAGCTTAGAGGATGTTTGAAAAGTCCTTTTGTCGGTATTAAATAGTTTTAGATCCCCCCTAACCCCCCTTAAAAAAGGGGGGAACCAGAATCAAAGTCCCCCTTTCTAAGGGGGATTTAGGGGGATCGAAAAGTGCCTAAAGTCACAGCGAAACACTTTTCAAACAATCTCTTAGACTCCAACTAATTCAATTACGAATTACGTTAGCGCAGCGGTAGCGAGTCCACGAGCGTCATTACGAATTACGAATTACGCAGGGGGAGTAATTGAAGTTGAGATTAGCTCTCTGACATGAACTGCTGAATCTTGTTGTAATGCTGATGCCGCGATCGCTTCACTTTCAACTATACTTAACCGAGCGATCGCTTGCTTCACTCCAGGTATACTTTGAGGATTCACGCTCAATTCATCCAGTCCTAAACCTAATAAAATTGGTGTTGCTAAAGTATCTGCTGCCAATTCTCCACATAATCCTACCGAAATTCCCGCCGTATGGGCAGCTTTGATAGTTTGCTGTACCATGCGTAACACCGCCGGGTGTAGCGCATCAACTAAATTTGCCACGCGGGGATTAGTGCGATCGCTAGCCATGACATACTGACTCAGATCGTTAGTCCCTATACTAAAGAAGTCTACTTCAGCTGCTAACTGATCTGCGATCGCAACTGCTGACGGAACCTCCACCATAATTCCTACTTTCATCGCGCCATCAAAGGCAATACCAGCTTGATTTAGTTCAGTCTGCACTTCACTCAAAATTGCCTTAGCTGCACGTACCTCTGTCACAGTAGCAATCATTGGCAACATGATCTTAATTTGATGCCCTACACTGGCTCTCAAAATTGCCCGTAACTGAGTTTTGAACAAATCCAAATGATCTAAACAGAAACGAATTCCCCGCCAACCCAAAAAAGGGTTAGCTTCTGGAAACCCGACTCGGAGATAGGGAAGTGGCTTATCACCACCAACATCTAAGGTACGAATAATTAGGGGACGATTATCTAAAACTTTTGCGATCGCCTGATACACTGCTAGTTGTTCTTCTTCAGTGGGGGCGCTTGTCCGATCTAAATATAGAAACTCGGTGCGAAGTAATCCCACACCTTCTGCACCGCTAGCCACAGCAACTTGGACATCATTTATACTACCAATGTTGGCAAAAACGCTAATTTGCCGACCATCAAGAGTAATTGCTGGCTGGTGCGCCGTCGCGCGTGCTTCTTGTTGAGCAGTTTGCCAAGCTGACTGTTTTGTTGCCAGTAAATCCAGGATATCTGATTCTGGTTCTACCCAAGCTCTGCCACTTTCACCATCAAGTGCCATCAGTGTGCCATCTGCCAAGTGCAACACCTGGGCATCTACTCCCAAGACTGCGGGAATGCCCAATGTCCGAGCGATAATTGCACTGTGGGAAGTGGCGCTGCCAGAAGTAGTACAAATACCCAACACCTTTGTCGGATCTAATCCAGCGGTATCTGAGGGGGTTAAATCAGTCGCCACCAAAATCGCCGGTGACTCAAGATGCAGGTTAGCCGCAGCATTCCCAGCTAGTAATCGCAGTACCCTTTGCCCGACATCAACAACATCGTCAACTCGCTCTTGCAGGTAAGAATCTTCAAGTGTGCGGTAGGAAGTCGCTACTTCATCTACTACAGCTTGCCAAGCTGATTCAGCATTTATATGGTTTTCTAAAATGCGTTGATGAGCCGCTTCTAACAGTACTGGATCTTCTAAAAATAGTAATTGGGCATCGAAGATGGCGGCTTCAGCGTCACCAATTTGCAGAGATGCTTGTGAAAAAATCGCTTGAATTTCCTGTCTAGCAGTGTTAATCGCCGCTTGTAGTCGTTGCCACTCTGCATCAGGATCATCTACGTGATATTCCGTAATAGAAATGTGAGTGCGTTGATAATGAATAACAGGTGCGATCGCTATTCCTGGAGAAGCTGCAATTCCTGAAAGTTCGCCGTGAGTTGCTGGGGTAACTTCATGGTGAAATGCTGGCGGAGAATTGAAGACAACATTATCTTCACCCTCCGGGTTCGGCAGTCCCTCTTTGTTGGAACAACAAGACCGGGCTGCCTCACCAAAATTATTTGTGAATAATGTCTGTAATGCTGCGATCGCCTCATCTGCATCAGAACCAGTGGCAGTAATCAGCAGTTCGTGTCCTTGACGCACCCCTAAAGTTGTGACTTGGTTAATACTGTCACCCCTAACTCGTTCAGTATTTCTGGTTAAATTTTGCACCAAAATTTGCGATTGAAACCGGGCGGCGGTTGCGACAAACTGCGCTGCGGGACGGGCGTGTAATCCTAAGCGATTATTGACAATCAGCCGGATTTCTCGCGTTGGTGATTCTACATTAGTTGTTGCTGGGGTGACAGTTGACAACGGCCTACTAACTACACCCAATTGAGTCGCTTTGGCTAAGAGTGCGCCGCGTGCTTCCGCCATAACTTGGTGAATATCTCTACCAGCTGCCGCAGCTACTACAGCAGCGATCGCGCCTTCTACTAGAGGTGCTTCACACAAATACACTTTTTGCTGCTGTGTTTCTGGCAGAAACTCGATTGCCATTTCTGCACTCAGCAAAGCGCTACCCAAATCCATTAACACCAAAACACCATCATCAGAAAATACAGAAGCGATCGCTTCATAAACCTGAATGGGATCTGTACCCAATGGATTTTCCGGATCTTCAATACCTGCTGCAACAGCAATGGAAACTTGGCCCTGAACCATCTGCGCGGCAAGTTCCCGCACACCCAAGGCTAGTTGTTTACTGTGAGAAACAATAACAATTCCGATCAATGCCACAGCGTCAACCTTGTTGAGAGGTTTGCGTTTAGCTAGTTATCCGTTTCATTTTCCCATTCTGCTACAATTGCAACTGCCCGAAAATATTCCGGTCTTTCCAGCTATCAATACGAATAAAATAGCCTTCTTTTACTGAAATAAGTGGTGTCCACTCATAAACTCCATCGCTAGCAGTAGGGGAAGAAATGTTTTGGATAAGTTTGTTCCCATCGTACAACTTAATCGAGACATCACCATCAAAATTATCCCGCCACAATATTAAAAAAGGCTGATCCTTCGGTTAAAAGTTTGGACAATCCAAAAACTACTCAGAATCGGAAGCAAAAAAAGCAAAAAATTGATTAGAGGATTTATCCTTGCTTGACCGCAATTCCCCAAAAAGTTGTTTAAGGCTAATGAGTTGCGATCGCATGACCATATATAGCAGGAGGCAGAAGGCAGGAGGTAAAAGTATTACTATTCCTAGCCTTGGGGTTTTCAAAATGTCCTGACTTAAAATGTCCTAACCTATGTGGCTACCGCTATACTAGACATCTCCATATAAGCAAGAATAACAAACGCAGACATGATCTGATTTAGCCATTGAAGGAGGCAGGAGGCAGGAGGCAGGATAGCGCAGCGGTAGCGAGTCCGCGAGCGTCGGCAGGAGGTTTTTCACTTATAGGATTCAAACCCCTCCTGAAAAAGAGCCACAAAACAAGAAAATGCCGAAAGTTCAGGAAAAAATTCAACATTTACTATCTATATAGGACGCATATTTGATTTCTGAAAAAACTCAGTACAACCAAGAAGCCTTCTTGACTATTGCCTATTGCCTATTGCCTGCCTATGCAAATTAGTTCAGAAATCAAAGCGGATTCCTACATAACACAGAGATTGCATTGAACAATCGAATGCAAGGTGCTTATGAGAGAACCTTGCATTCCGTGTCTAGAATGATGGTGGAACGCTAAACAACTACAAAATTGGTTTCGGTTAGTGTCACACCACCCAAAAGTTGTGCAAATTTTACCTGAGTAAACCCAGACGCACTACCATCTTGGTCAAAATACAGTTCACCTGTAGAATTATCATAGATAAATCGTTGAGCTATCGTCGTTGCAGATGTTCCGAGGGTAAACTGGCTAGCTGAAAGTGAACCTCTTGATAACCCGCCACCAAAACCAGCAGCCGATACTTGAATAAGTTCATTAGTGGCGTTGAAATCAGAAATAGTATCAATACCTTCATTGGAACTATTGAAAGCAAAGGTATCAGTACCATCCCCTCCATAAAGTGTGTCATTATCTAAACTGTCAGTATAAATAGTATAACCGTAGCCCCCAGAGAGCCTATCGTTGCCATTGCTCCCCACAATATTGTCGTCATAGGCTGTCCCTAAGATATTGAATCGTTCTATATTCTTGTAGTTAACCTGATTCGTACCCGCCGTAATTGATCCAGTATTAGTAGTGGCATCAAAAGTCGAAGTGATTCCCCCTGTAGCATCGCGGTAATCGACGGACAACAAATCGTCACCTGTTCCCCCATCTACCGTTTGTGTTACTAAAGAAGAGAAG
Source organism: Nostoc sp. CALU 546 (assembly GCF_048836525.1). Taxonomy (NCBI): domain Bacteria; kingdom Bacillati; phylum Cyanobacteriota; class Cyanophyceae; order Nostocales; family Nostocaceae; genus Nostoc; species Nostoc sp. CALU 546. Next base: position 8,953 of record NZ_JAWJTF010000009.1, on the reverse strand, counting down.
GCAAGATATGGGGATGGGGTGCTTACATAGATAGAATCATTGCCATCGCCTCCATCCAGTAGGTTATTGCCTGTTGAAGCGCTAGCATTTAAAGTATCGTCACCAACGCCACCATAGAGGGTGTTATTGCCAGAGGATACAGAGTTGTAGTAGGAGTCGTAATTTGGTTCGGCAAAGCCAGAGATATCAAGAAAATCATTACCATTGCCTCCAGAGAGCAGGTTATCACCTGATGAACCGCTAGCACTCAAGGTATCATTACCAGCGCCACCGTAGAGGGTATTATTGCCAGAGGAGCGATTGTCGTAGGGCTCGAAGTAGTCGCCGCCAAGTGATAAGTAATAGCCAGAGACGGAGACGGAATCATTGCCATCGCCTCCAATGAGCAGGTTATCACCTGTTGAACCGCTAGCACTCAAGGTATCGTCACCAGCACCACCGTTGAGAGTATTATTGCCCTCTGGGCGAAGATCGTCGCCTTTTTGGATGTAGCTGCTGTAGAACTCATAGCCAGAGGCAACGAGAGAATCATTGCCATCGCCCCCATTAAGCAGGTTATTTCCTACTAAATAGTCAACAAACAAGCGATCGTCACCAGTACCACCGTTGAGGGTATTATTGCCCGCACCACCCCGCAGCAAGTCATTGCCACTTAAGCCATCTATTATGTCATCACCACCCTGACCATTGATCACATCATCTGAGTTATCAAAGCCGCTAACATTATTATTTAAGTCATTAAGGAATGTGACTGTGTTCTTCCTGAAGATAGTGCTTTGGGTGGAGTTGGCATCGAAGACATCAAAGCTGTCAGTAATAGTAGTTTGCCCATAAAACAAGATATTGCCCAAGTCTACAGTGGCTCCTGTAGATTTGCTGAGGTTTTCCAGGTTTTCCAGGGCAAAGTTTTGCAGGATGAGTTTGCTTCCACCAAACTCTCCTTCAAAAGTGATTTCCAGATTGTTGCCATTCTGGGTAAGCAGCAGATTTTCGGCAGTGAAGCCATTGGACTGGAAATTTAGAGTATCCACTTCGGCAATGACTGCTGCCGAAGGATTTGTTCCTTTACCTACTCCACCGAAATCCGTGATAATATCAGTGCTGCTGTAGGTTAAGGATCTGTAAACAAATTTATCCTTGCCACCGCCACCTGTGAGGATATCAAAGCCATAGCCACTGGTACCGTCACCTATGAGAATATCATCGCCCTTGCCACCGTTGAGGGTATTATTACCAAAGGCGCCAAAGGCACTAAGAGAATCGTTACCATCGCCCCCAGAGAGCAGGTTGTCACCTGATGAGCCACTAGCACTCAAGGTATCGTCACCAGCACCACCATTGAGGGTGTTTTTGTCAGACGAGGGGACACCGGGTTCGTAGTACTCAAAGTCAAGGATGGAGAGAGAATCATTGCCATCGCCCCCATTCAGTAGCTTATCGCCTGATGAAAATTCAGCATGTAAGGTATCGTCACCAGCGCCACCGTTGAGGGTGTTTTTGCCAGAGGAGCGAAAGGTACTAAGAGAATCATTGCCATCACCTCCAGAAAGCAGGTTATCGCCTCTTAAATTATTAACATTCAAGTAATCGTCATCAGCGCCACCATTGAGGGTGTTATTCCCCGCACCGCCATTGAGGGTATCATTCCCCGCACCGCCATTGAGGATATCATTCCCTGCACCACCCCGCAGCAAGTCGTTGCCACTTAAAGCATCTATTGTGTCATTACCCCCTTGACCATTGATCACATCATCTGAGTTGTCAAAGCCGATAACATTGTTGTTTAGGTCGTTAAGGAAGGTGACTGTATTCTTCTTGAAGATAGTACTTTGGGTGGAGTTGGCATCGAAGACATCAAAGCTGTCAGTAATGGTAGTTTGCCCATCAAACAAAATATTGCCCAAGTCTACAGTGGCTCCTGTAGATTTGCTGAGGTTTTCCAGGTTTTCCAGGGCAAAGTTTTGCAGGATCAGTTTGGCATTACCAAGCTCTCCTTCAAAAGTGATTTCCAGGTTGTTACCATTCTGGGTGAGCAGCAGATTTTTGGCAGTTAAAATATCGCCTTGGAATTTTATGATATCCACTTCCGCAATGACTGCTGCCGTAGGGTTTGTTCCTTTACCTATGCCATTGAAATCAGTGATAATATCGGTGTCGTAGTTGGGTAAGTTGTTTAAGCTGTAGACAATTTTATCCTTGCCGCCTCCACCTGTGATCGTATCGCTGCCATAGGTAGGTGTGATGATATCGTTGCCTGCTTTACCGTTAATAGTGTCCGCACCGTTACTACCGAGTAGGGTATCATTACCGTTTGTTCCAATGATATTTGCCATAACTCTTACTTTCCTAAATCGATTTTCTCAGTAATTTTAAGTTCTCAAACTGCTGTTTTAGAGCATAAAGAAACCGCCAAATTTTGGCGTTTTCGACATGTTTTATACGTCAACCTTGAGGAGATGTCTATGCTTAAATAAGCATCTTTGTATACTCTTCACATTATTTGCTGAGAAATGTATATATAAGTACTGAGCTTTGTATATTCTTTACATTCCAATACGGTTCAGTTAAGGCTGAAAGTGATGTAAATCTAAGTATTGTTTCCAAGAATGGAAAGAGAGAGTGGTGTCAATACGGTTCGGTTAAGGTTTTTTGATGAAAATTCTAGATCCAAAGACGCGATAAATCGCCGTCTCTACAAGGATCAATCTTTTGTAGAGACGGCGATTTATCGCGTCTCTTGACTTAACCGAACCGTATTGAGAGTGGTGTATCTTAAGGGTTTTTTGGAGGATATTACTACAGAGCATCTTTTAGGAGAAGAAATACTGACTTTTGACTCAACCCCCAACATGAATACCAGGACGCTTATGGGGATTCTTTTCAGCCCGACGGAGTACTTCACGGGTGACTACAGCAATATCACCTTCACCAAACAAGATAAAACGCAGTAAGTATTGTATAGGATTTCCCTCAACCCAGCCGAAGTAAGCATGGGGGATTTTACCTGTATGGTCACGTATATAAAGTAGTAAAGCCGCGATCGCATTAGGTACTGCTGCACTTTCAGCCCGGAGGATGCGATAATCACCAACTTGCACCCCTTTTACTTTGATCACATCGGCAAATTCCGAAGCATCCGATACCATAATTTCAAGAAACAGAATTGGATCGTTGGGTGGAATATGGTTGTCTTCGCGTACCTCTTTCTCTTTCATAAAATACTCTAGGACATCGCCCATATTCAACCGATTTGCAATCAGTCGTATTGTTCCTTGGCTCTCTTCGGCAAGGAATTGGCCAGCAAGTTCGTCAATTTCGATTCGTTCTGCTCGCAGTTCCGTTGAACGCCAAACACGAGAAACCAGTGAGGTAAAAATGATTGTGCCGATAAAGAAGCCCGCAATCTTAATCCCTTCTGGTCTTTCGATGATATTTACAATAGTGGTGTATAAAAATAACAGTGTAATGATCCCCAAAACGGCTCTTGCCTGCTTCTGTCGGTGACGGTGGGCTGATAAGGTGACGGCAAAGGCGGCTGAGGTGATCAACACAAGCACGCCAGTTGCATAAGCCCCGCCTTGGGCTTCCACATTTGCTCTGAAGATAATTGTGACTACAAAAGCGATCGCTGTGTAGACTAACACTAAAGGTCGTGTTGCTCGTGCCCAATTGGGTGCCATGCCATAACGTGGTAGGTAGCGAGGCACGATATTCAGCAGTCCTGCCATTGCAGATGCACCTGCAAACCACAAAATCGAAATAGTACTTAAATCGTAAATTGTGCCAAAGCCATCGCCTAAATATAGATGTGCTAAATAAGCAAGGGCGCGTCCATTGGCTTTGCCCCCAGATGCAAATTCTGCCACTGGAATCAGTAGAGTAGTTATAAAGCTGCTGGTAAGTAAAAAGAAGCTCATAATCAGAGCAGCAGTGGTAAGCAGCTTGCGTGTATTCCGAATCCGCCCTTTGGGATGCTGCGGAGTGTCGTTACTGCTGCCTTTAACCAGCGGCATAACGGTAACACCAGTCTCAAAGCCTGACAATCCCAGTGCTAGTTTGGGGAATATAAGCAGAGAAATCCCGATTAGGAGCAAAGGGTTGGAATGGCGGGCAAAAAGTGCAGTCTGCCAGTTAGCGATCGCTCCAGGGTGAGTTAGGATCTGATACGAACCGACACCAACGACAATGAAGTTTAACAGCAGATAAACTCCTACCAAAACTACTGCAATACCAATAGCTTCTCGGAAACCTCTCAAGAAAACTGCACCTAGTAATGCAACTAATATTAAGGTTACTGCGATCGTCTGATTATGAAGCCAATTTGGCGTCAGCGGATTTTCGATGATATGGGCTGTGGCATCGGCTGCTGAAAGAGTAATGGTAATAATAAAGTCAGTTGCCACAAAACCGAGTAAACACAACACAAGTAATTTGCCTTGCCACCAGGGGAGCAAACGCTCTAACATTGCGATCGATCCTTCACCATGAGGGCTTTCGGCTGCAATGCGTCGATAGATTGGCAATGCTCCAAAGAGCGTCAGCAAAACCAGAATCAGGGTTGCTATAGGAGAAAGAGCGCCAGCCGCCAGTGCTGCAATCCCAGGTTGATAGCCAAGGGTCGAGAAATAATCTACACCAGTCAAGCACATCACCTGCCACCAAGGATGCTGACGATGTGATTCTTCTTTGCGGTAAGGGCCTTCCTTCTCTCCTCGATCTTCTTCAAGCAACCAGTGGATTAACTGGCTGCCAACCCGTTTTGTTGAAACAATTGATTTAGCCATTAAATACGATTGTGTTGCAGAATTCGGCTTTGTGATTTTTTTAAGCCTTTATGATTGATTAAATAAAATTTTGAGTTAAAAATATATAGCATTCTGCTTAGAGTTGTACAGGGTTCATTCGGACTCCTGACGCCTGAATAGTGTAGCAGCTAGCATATAACAAATCAATTAAAAATTAATCAATATTGATATTTGTTAATGAATATGAACCGGAAAGATGAACCTTTTGGAAGATGTTTTAAAATCTTGCATTGATATTAGATTAATTTTGCAATTTAAGTTGCTTGCTTATTAACTGCTGTACCCATTTTAATTTGGAAAGCTTCTAACATGAAAATATTAGTTGTAGAAGATGATGAGTTAAATGCATACTCACTCAGTGCCATTTTGACTAACCAAAACTATGCGGTTGAAATTGCTACTGATGGTGATGCGGCTTGGGATTTTATTCAAACTTACGATTATGATTTAATCCTTCTGGATGTAGTGTTGCCCAAGCTAGATGGCATTAGTCTTTGTCGTCAAATCCGGTCTAATGGTCTGCAAATGCCAATATTGTTATTGACAGGGTGCGATAGTGGTCATGAGAAAGCGATCGGATTAGATGCTGGTGCAGATGACTATGTAGTTAAACCCTTTGACCAAGAAGAGTTAATTGCTCGTATTAGGGCGCTGTTGCGTCGCAAGGGCGTAAACTCGAAACCTGTGCTGGAATATGGTAAGTTGCAACTAGATCCTAGTAGTTGTGAAGTGATCTACGCTGGCAATCTGCTGCCACTTACTCCAAAAGAGTATGCTCTGTTAGAGCTATTCTTGCGAAATACTCGGCGGGTATTTAGCTGCGGCATGATTTTAGAACATCTTTGGTCTTATGAAGATACTCCACAAGAAGAAGCTGTTCGTACCCATATCAAAGGATTACGACACAAACTTAAAGCTGTCGGAGCACCCAGTGATTTGGTTGAAACAGTTTATGGTATTGGCTATCGTCTGAAATCACTGGAAGAAGGAGTAGGGAGCAGGGGGGCAGAGGGGCAGGGGAGCAGAGGGGTAGGGGAGCAGGGGGAAAATTCCTCTCCTCTGCATCCTTCACCCCGCCCCTCTGCTTCTTCTCCTTCCCCAGCGCCTAATCTCAAATCACAGCAGCAAGCACTAATGGCAGTTGCGGAAATTTGGCAACGATTTCAAGGGCGGGTGGATGAGCAGCTGAGGTTGCTGGAGGAAGCGATCGCAACTTTAAATCAAAATACTTCAAGTCCCAAATTGCTCTCTAGCGCAGCCAAAGAGGCCCATACTTTGGCAGGATCTTTAGGTACTTTTGGCTTACCTCTTGGCTCAAAATTGGCACGCAATATTGAACTGCTGTTAAGTTCTGGTCAAACCTTGAGTAAATTTGAGATTAGCAACCTCGAAAGTTGGGTAAGGTTATTGCGTCGGGAAATTGAGGGAAACAACACAGCGGTAATATCTGCATCGTCAACCCCACAGGTATTAGAAACAGTAACGCAACCGCGGCAAAATGAACCCCATACAGAAACTAAAATATTGGTTGTAGATGACGATCCGCAAATTCAGGCATTGTTGCAAACCTTACTTAGTCCTTGGGGACTCAAGGCGATCGCTCTTGAAGATCCACTTCAGTTCTGGAAAACCTTAGAAGCAGTTGCGCCAGATATGCTGATTCTGGATGTGGAATTACCTCATACAAATGGTATAGAGCTTTGCCGATTGGTACGCAACGATTCGCGCTGGAGTGAGTTACCTATCCTATTTCTAACTGTGCATAGCGATGCCGAGATGGTAAATCAGGTATTTAGTGTTGGTGCTGATGACTTTGTAAGCAAGCCCATTGTCGGGCCAGAACTTGTAACCCGGATTGTCAATCGCTTAGAACGGGTGAAATTGCGGCAGCGCGTGACGCAGGGTGGGGAGGTTGGGGGGCAGAGGGGCAGGGGAGTAGGGGGAGCAGGGGAAGTAAATTCTTCCTTGTCCTCCTTGTCCTCCTTGTCCCCTTTACCCCCTGCTTCTCCCAATTTACAAGCTATTAACGAATTGGAATTGAGAGTTGCAGAGCGTACTGCTGAGTTGATTAACGTGAATCGACAGTTGCAGTCACAACTTGATGAGCGTCAGCGGACACAGGAAGAATTACGGTTTTCTCAAGCTCGATTTGCACGGATTTTAGATATTGCTGATGATGCAATTATTTCCATCAACGGGTTCCAAAGCATTACTTTGTTTAATCAAGGAGCAGAGAAGATTTTTGGCTACTCTGCCCAGGAAGTGATTGGACAGGGGCTTGATTTACTTTTACCGCAGCGTTTTTTCCAAGCACATCGTCAACATGTGCTTGACTTTGGTCATTCTCCGAATATTGCCCGACGGATGGGAGAACGGCGTGAAATCTACGGTCGCCGTAAGGATGGGACTGAATTTCCTGCGGAGGCTTCCATCTCCAAAATAGATATGAGTGATGAAATATTTTATACGGTTATCTTGCGGGATATCACAGAGCGTAAGCAAATTGAACGGATGAAAGATGAATTTATTTCTGTTGTTAGTCATGAACTCCGCACGCCTTTAACTTCGATTCACGGCTCTCTAGGAATGCTAACCAGTGGTTTGCTACCAACAGACTCAGAACAGGGAAAACGTCTGCTGCAAATTGCTACTGATAGCACCGAACGCCTAGTACGCTTAATAAACGACATCCTAGACATTGAGCGGATAGAGTCGGGTAAGACGAAGATGGAACCAGAAATCTGCAATATTGTTGACTTGATTGCTCAAGCAGTAAATGTCATGCAGCCTCTAGCTGACAAAGCAGGCGTGAAAGTATCTATTTGTCCCGTATCTGGTCAAGTATTGGCAGATTGCGATCGCATTGTCCAAACCTTGACTAATTTACTCAGTAACGCGATTAAATTTTCGTCTGCTGGATCTACGGTTTGTTTAGGGGCGCAACAACAAGGGAATGAAATTTTATTGACAGTTAAAGATACTGGACGCGGTATACCAGCTGACAAACTTGAGAGTATTTTTGAGCGTTTTCAACAAGTTGACTCTTCAGATTCACGCAATCATGATGGTACTGGTTTAGGTTTGGCAATTTGTAAGAGCATTATGGAACAGCACGGTGGACGCATCTGGGCTGAAAGCACATTGGGCGAAGGTAGCACTTTTTACGTTACTCTGCCGTTATTTGAGACTTTCCAAAATACTGTTTCAGAAGACTCTTGCAATATTCCCGTGATTCATAATTGTTACGATCCAAGTATAAATAGCCAACTAAATCCAAATACAGAATTTTTGACTAAAGGGCGTGTTAGCACTCAGGAATCTGAACAACAGGTGATGGAGTTACTTCAGCGAATTACTTACAACCAACAAAAGGATAGCAGTGATGACAACAAAGCAAATTCTAGTGGTTGATAACGAACAGTATATTCAAGAAGTTGCCAAGATTTGCTTGGAAACAGTCGCAGGCTGGGAAGTCGAGACAGCGAGTTCTGGTCAAGAGGGGATAATTAAAGCTGAGACTTACCAACCAGATGCAATTTTACTAGATGTAATGATGCCAGAGATGGATGGCATCACTACCTTTGAAAAGTTACAAGCCAATCCATTAACCAAAGCGATTCCGGTAATTTTGTTAACCGCCAAAATCCAGGCTTCCGATCGCCGTCGTTATACCCAGATGGGAATGATCAGTGCGATCGCTAAACCATTCAATCCCCTAGAATTAGCTGCTGAAATAGCTGTAGCGTTAGGCTGGAATCTTGAAAAGTAGACCTCTTGCATAAATCAAAATTGAAGGAGGCAGGAGGCAGGAGGCAGGAGGCAGGTGGCAGAAGGCAGGAGGCAGGAGGCAGGAGATTTTACCTCAGTTGGGGATTCAAACCCCTCCTGAAAAAGAGCCACAAAACTAGAATTTTTGGAGTTCTTGTCTTAAACCCAAGACCCTCTGGAGCGTCGGGCAGTTTTCCTCCTGCCGACGCTCGCGGACTCGCTAACGCTGCGCTATCCTGCCCTCTGCGTCCAACATCCTCGATAAAGAACCCCACGCCGCATTTGCTGAAGCAAACGCTCCCCTCCCCTTGTTCAGAGGGAGTATGGGAGAGGGAGTAGGGAGTAGGGAACCATTAGTGTCAACTTAAGCCAAAAATAGC